>JAIXVN010000163.1 GCA_027483005.1 Verrucomicrobiaceae bacterium | reverse complement strand
GTCGCGCTCACCAACCAATGGTCCGGCACTTTCTCACAAGCCACACCGGGTTCGGGACTCGCGGTCACTACTTCCATGACCCTGGAAGGGGCGGACGCAGGAAACTACCTTCTCACGCAACCCTCGCTCACCGCCACCATCACCGCGCCGGAAATTACCCATACCCACCAAGAGGAATGGCGTTTCGCCAACTTCGGCAGCTATGACTCCGTGGCCTCCGGCGCGGACTCTGCCGACCCGGACGGTGATGGCCTGAACAACCTGCTGGAATACGCTCTCGGCACCGCTCCCAACTCCTCCGGCGTCATGCCCGCCGCCCTCGTCCTCAACGGTGCGAACCTGGAATACACCTACACCCGCAGCACCGCGGCCAAGGACAACGGCGTGACCTATCAGATCGAGTGGAGCGACACCCTCGAAGCCGGAAGCTGGAGCACGGAAACGGTGAGCCAGCAGATCACCTCCACCGAGGGAGCTCTGGAAACCGTCAAGGCCAGCGTGCCTGCCGGAACCAGCGGCAAGCGCTTCCTGCGCCTGCGCGTTGGAGCTACTGTTGGTGGCCAGTGAGCCCTTTTCTCCGGAAAACCCAACCCGATCCCTAGGCTGCCCGTTGCGGTAGCCTTGGGATTTTTTTCGGTCGCCCATTGGACTGGATCTCCATTGGCTGATCATCCGTTGCCACGATTGTGGCCGAGCGGAGCGCCATGATCCGTTTTCCCCCGAGGCCAATGGTGCAAGAATTACACGGCACGAGATGGCTTGTCCGTCTTCTGCATCGTCACCTCAGGCTGCAGTGGGTTTTGCACTGTCGTCAATCAGCCCGGAACGTCAGTTGGAACCAGTGGTTGCCGGACCCCAGAGGGTCGCGGTCGAGGGGGACGTCGATTCGCGGCTCTGGAGTGGTTCGCTCTTGTTGGCCGAACCGAATCGGATCATGGCCAGCTCATTGCGTGCCTGGCTTGATCGATCGGAGAAGCATCCGGCCTTGTCTGGTTCCCCACGTCTCCGACGCCTGCTCAGGTATCTCATCCAGGAAACGCTGGCCGGTCGGGGCGATGGCATCACTCAGTACAGCATCGCCTTCGACTGCTATCAGATCGGCAAGGATTTCGACTCCGCCACGAACACGCTGATCCGGTCCCACGCGCGGCGCTTGCGCAAGATCCTAAAGGAACTGGCCGAATCTGAACGAGAGATTCGCATCGTGATGGCGGATAAGGGCTACCGGCTGTGCTTCGAGGTGAGGGAAGAGGCTTCGGCAGACAACGCCAGGCTGGTGCGCCCGGTTCTCGGGATCTTTGAATTTGATGTTGCGTGCGCGAAAAGCGCCGGAGTGGAGCTTTCCCGGATCTTTGCCAGGGAAGTTCTCATGGCGATTTCGGGGGGAAGCCTGGTGACTGCGGTGGGTCCCTTCGGGCGGGCGGACCTGGGGTCCAGTGTCGGACATTCGGTGGAACTCGCGATGAAGAGGAATCTGGATTTTCTCCTCGAGGGGTTTGTGGACGAGGCCGCAGGGCAGCAGGTGGTCGGAATCCGAATCCTTGATGGAAAATCCGGACATCAGATCTGGGCCACAAGCGAGTCACTGCCGGTTGGAAACATCACCCGTTCGCAGGTGGCGCATATTGCAGGCTCCATCGTGGCCAAAACCACGGCGGACTGGGGGGTGATTCCCAGTCATGTTGGAGCTGTGGCGAAGGCGAGGAAGTCAGGAAACCTCAGTGTCTATGAGGCCGTGGTGCTGGCCCGCCAATATCTGTCGCACTTCGACTTCGAGCATCTTGATCGCGTCATCGAAGTCCTGAGGCGCTCCGCCAGTGATGCCCGGGATGCGGCGATTCCCGCGACACTTGCGGTCCTTCTCAACATGGTCTGCGGTGTCGAGCCGCGCTGGACCGAAGGTTTGAACAAGTCCGAGATTCGCCAGCTGGCCGCACTGGCCGCCAGGCTGGACCCAGAGGATCCCTGGACCCGGCTGGCATTGTCATGTTCCGCCATGCTCGAAGGTCGGCGGGCGGAGCTTCTGGAAATGGGCCGGCACGCGGCAAGTGATCCTGAGACTCCCGTCCTGCTGCTGGGGACGCTTGGCACCCTGCTGTGCACGCAGGCTCTGGAGCTGGATCTCGCCAGGGAAATGATCGACCGCTATTGTCGCCAGTGCCCGCGCTACCCGCGCCTGGTTCATCTGGCACTTGCGTTCGCAAATCTGGCGGATGGCGACACGCAGGGAGCCCGTGAGGAGCTCGTACGCTTCGACGTTCCCTGGGGGTGGGCCTCGCCTTTGATCCGGGCGGCCAGTTCAGCCCTCGAGGGGGATGCTGCGACGGCGCAGCAGGAATGGCAGCGCGTGATCGAGGCATTTCCGGATTTCACCTCACGCTGGCGGGAAACGGTCGGCACCCAGCTGCACGAGAGCCACCTGAAGAGGATCTTCGACGTGCTCGAAGAGGCTGGAGTTCCTATCCGCTGAGCGGACTCAACTTCCAGGCCCGGTCATGGCAAAAAACGCGGAGTTGATTTCACCTTATTTCACCTGCGGCCCGTCGCCTCATTCAGGTCAGTTGGACTAATTCTTCCCGGGGCAGGTCCATGAAGCGGCCGCCAGCATTCAGGCTCATCCAATTTCCAATGAAACCTCTGACCACCTCTTTTGCCTTCCTCGGCATGGCCACGCTTGGCCTTTCCCAGACCACCGTCAGAATTGATGGCGCATCCGGCAACCAGACGTATTCCGTGTCCCGCAGCACCAGTGGTGGTGGTCTCACGCTAGGACTCGATTTCGAGGTTGAGTACCTCGTCGTGGGCGGCGGCGGCAGCGGCGGCACGGCTGGCGGCAGTGCTGGTCAGAACACCTGGGGCGCGGGTGGTGGCGGTGCGGGAGGCTTCCGGACCGGCAGCACCACGTTGGCAAACAATTCCTACACGGTTGTCGTGGGGGCCGGCGGAGTGGCTCCGACCCACAGCGCCGGCACAACCTCGACCGGCACAGACGGCGGATCCTCCCAGTTTGGCGCGATCACGGCCCTTGGCGGCGGCGGCGGCGCTGGTGGCGAAAGTGCCAACGGCGGCGATGGCCGTAGCGGTGCATCTGGCGGCGGCGGCGGCAGCAAGTATTCCAATCCCGGCGGCAGCGGCACGGCCGAGCAGGGCTTCGCAGGCGGCAGCGCACGAGGTGGCAATACCTCGAGCGCCAACAATCGCGCTGCCGGCGGCGGCGGTGGTGGTGCAGGTGGCGCTGGCGGCAATGCCCAACCCAGCAGCAGCGCGGCAGGTGCCGGCGGCGCGGGCTTGGCCTCTTCGATCACCGGGACGAGCATAACCTACGCCGGCGGCGGCGGCGGCGGTGCCCGCGATCTCTTTGGCGGCCAGGCCTTGGGAACAGGTGGCAGCGGTGGCGGTGGCGCGGGCAGCACCACAGGCAATGCCACCAGCGGAACCGATGGCCTCGGCGGCGGCGGTGGCGGCAGTGGTGCCGATGGCAAGGGCGGTGACGGCGGTGATGGCATCGTCATCGTCCGCTACAAGGGCTCGAGCATTGGCGCCGGAACCGGAGGCACCATTGAGTCCGGGACTGGAAGTGCTTCCGGCTACACCCTCCATACCTTCACGGCAACGGGCACGAGCGCGTTGAACCTCTCCGGCGTCAACCTCAACACCCGCCTCGGTGCGGTTCAGAATGGCGCGATTTCCGGCAATGGCGATTTCAGCTTCACCGGCCCGGGCAAACTCACCCTGAATGCCACCAACACCTACACCGGAACCACCCGCGTCAATGGTGGCACGCTCGCCCTGGGCAGCTCCGGCTCCATCGGCACTTCGGCTGGCGTGAGCCTCGCCGCAGGCTCGACCTTCAACGTCACCACCGTCAGCGGAGGATTCATTCTCGGGGCCACCCAAACCCTCTCCGGCGGCGGCACGATCGAGGGCGATGCCACCATCGCGGGAACCCACACTCCGGGTTTCAGCCCGGGACTCCAGACCTTCGCGAACAACCTGAGCTACTCCAGCGGCTCCTCCATTGTCTGGGAGCTCAATGCTGCCTCCACCGTCGGTCGTGGGACCACCTACGACGCCATCAACGTGGGTGGTGACCTCACGTTCACAGGACCCACCCAGCTGACGCTCAACTTCGCACTCGCCGGCAGCACGGTGGATTGGTCCAACAGCCTCTGGGACTCCGACATCACCGGAACCTCCGGCTGGAAAATCTTCGAGGTCGCGGGTGACATCAACGGTCTTGAGAATCTCCAGCTCTCGACCTCCTCCTGGGTGGATTCCACCGGGAAAACCTTCATCACCCAGAGGCCGGATGCCAGCTTCACCCTTTATCAGGCGGTCGATGGTGTTTATCTCAACTACAGCGCCGTTCCGGAACCAGGATCGTTTGTCCTCGTCCTGCTCTCGGGGCTGCCGCTTCTGCGCCGCAAGCGCCGGGCCTGAAAGGGAGGCCTGCTTTATCAAGGAAAGGCCGGTGGGTGGCCATGGACATGAGCCGCCCGCCTGGCCTTGAAGGCTTGGCCTCCTCGTGGTGGATCCAGGTCCATCCACGCCCCCCAGGCTGGAATGCGTCATTGGAATGCGTTCCAGCGAAAGTTCCGGCAATCGCAGCCATCACTCCCGCGCCGACTGGCTCGGGCCCGGGCGGCCACCTTCAGATTGACGCGTCCACCAGATCAACAACATGGTGAACAGCACGAAACAGAGCCCGACCGCAGTCGTGATGACCAGTGGCCAGCCGCGCCCTGTCACCAGCAGCAGCATACTGGCATAAAACGTGGCGATCAGGTAGGAAACCGCCCAGATTCCCCAGGACGCCATTGAGATCGAGCGACTGTCGCGCGTTCGCAGCAGGGTGCGCCATTGGGGGATATACGCGGTCAACGACAGCACTGGGACGGCGGACTCCGCCACGTTTGCGATGTTCATGAGGGTCTCCAAAGCAGTTGCCATGGCCTGATGATGAATCAGGGAGAGTTGGTTCTGTCCTTTGAGATGTCATGAACCGGGCTGCGGCATGTAAATCGTGCACACGTCGGCTCCTGCCACAGTCGGCGGTCATGGAGGTTTCCGGGCGCGGAAGTCAGTCCGGAAATCCCCGATTTTCGACCCAGCTCATTTTTGTTCGAGCGAACATCTTTTTTCTTGCAGTCCGAACACTGTTCGGGTAACAGAAACGCATGCCTGCCAAAACCGCCAACGAAGACACCGCATCCGAAAAACTCGCCGATGCCCGCAAGCGCAACCTCGACCTCGCCATCTCCAGCATCCAGAAGGAATTCGGAGAAGCCGCCATCATGCGGATGGGCGACGCCAACCGCGTCGACGTCGATGTCATCCCCACCGGCAACCTGTTGATCGACCGCGCCCTCGGCGTCGGCGGTTTCCCACGTGGCCGAATCATCGAAGTGTTCGGCCCGGAATCCTCCGGTAAAACCACCCTCACCCTCACCGTCATCGCCCAGGCTCAGAAGCGCGGTGGCCTCGCCGCCTTCATCGACGTCGAGCACGCGCTCGATCCCCAATACGCCCGCAAGCTTGGCGTGAAACTGGAAGACCTTCTCGTCTCCCAGCCCTCCTCCGGTGAGGAAGCCCTCCAGATCTGTGAGGCCCTCGTCCGCTCCAATGCCATCGACGTCGTCGTCCTCGACTCCGTCGCCGCCCTCGTGACCAAGCAGGAACTCGACGGCGAAATCGGTGACTCCACCGTCGGCGCTCAGGCCCGTCTGATGAGCGCCGCGATGCGCAAACTCACCGCCTTCATTTCCAAGGCCCGCACCGTCTGCATCTTCACCAACCAGATCCGTGAGAAGATCGGCGTGATGTTCGGCAACCCGGAAACCACCCCCGGTGGTCGAGCCCTCAAGTTCTTCTCCTCCCTCCGCGTCGACATCCGCCGCATCGGCCAGATCAAGTCCACCGATGGCACCGTCACCGGCAACCGCACCAAGATCAAGATCGTGAAGAACAAGGTCGCCCCGCCCTTCACCGAGTGTGAGTTCGACATCATGTACAACGAGGGCATCTCCTCGACCGGTTCACTCCTCGATCTCGCCCTGGAAATGGAGATCATCCAGAAGCGCGGCTCGTGGTTCGCCTACAATGGCACCCAGCTCGCCCAGGGTCGCGATGCCGCCAAGGACGCGCTCAAGGCCGACGAGGC
>JAIXVN010000147.1 GCA_027483005.1 Verrucomicrobiaceae bacterium | reverse complement strand
TGTTCGGATTGATCGTAGTACTGGGAAATCCAGTGCACGGGATCCTTTCCCTCCACCTCGATGGTCGAGAGCCGCGGTTCGTCGTGGCCGTGCACCAGGGTCTGGGCGTAGAACAGGTTCCGGTCCGGCTCCCGCACGTCTTCGGTGAAGATCCGGCCGGTGATCGACTCCGAAAGCGATCCACCGGTGACGAAAAGATTGATGCGCGGCGCGCGGAGATTGACGGTCCAGGCGATGGTCTCCGCCCAGGGTCTCGCCACCAGATGGAGGGTCTGGATGGCGAGCTGGTCCTTGAGGATCTGGTCGAGCTCCGCGCTGTGGCGGATGCCATGCTGCATCAGGTGCAGGTAGTAGTCGGTGTAGATCGAGACGAAGTTCCCGCGAACCATCAGGGCATTGCGATGCCTCACGTAGATCGACTCGATCGTGGTGAACTCCTCCAGTGCCTCGCTCGGGCTGATGTCATCACTCATGCAACGGAGGCATGACGCAGGAACGTGCCGGGATCAACGCGGAACTCAGTTGGCGGGCTTGATGGCGATGTGGATGGCATTCGAGGAGCTGAGATACTTCTTTGCCAGGGCATTCACCTCCTTGAGGCTGATCGAGTGATAGTCGGCATCGCGATTGCGGGATAGATCGAGCCGCTTGGGGTCCTCCTGGCTCTGGGCCATCACGGTGCCGAGCCAGAAGCTGTTGTCGCGCTTGCTTTTCTCCAGGTTGGCAAGGATCGGTTTTTTGGCGCGATCAAACTCGTCCGCCGTGGCTCCTTGCTGGGAAAGGGTGTCGGCGAGTTCGCGCATGACGGTGCCGAGGCGTTCGATGTCCTCGGGCTTGCCGACGCTCTGACCGACGAGGTAGCCGAACTTTTCCAGGGCATCCGAGCCGGAGACTCCCGCATCCGGGCTATAGGAAGCCCCGAGCTTCTCACGGATTTCCTTGCGCAGGCGGTCGCCGTAGATGTCCGCCAGGATGTTGAGGCGTCGGGTTTCGGTGGTGTTGCCGCGGAGACCGTCGGTCTTCCAGTAAACGCCGGCGATGCCTTGGGGGATCTTGCTTTCGTAGGTGAAGGTCTTGCTGGCCGGGGCGTTCGGGATCTTCACCTTGCGGGCGGAATCCAGGGCTGCCGGAGCGGCGGCGCGTTTGGGCAGGGAGCCGAAGGTTTTGAGGAGCATCGGGACCAGAGTCTCCGGATCGAAGTCGCCGACGATGCTCAGTTCGAGGTAGCCCTTTTCCAGTTCCGGGGTCAGCCACTTCTTCGCATCGGCGATGGTGTAGGCGCCGAGGGTTTCGACCGGTGGCAGGGTGTAGCGGGGATCGCCGCCGTGGAGCCAGGATTCGATCTCGGTCTGGGGGCCGGCGGCGGAGTGCTTCAGCTGCTGGGCCATGGCGGGCAGGGCCTTGCGGAACTGCCACAGGGCCTCGTCGCGATAGCCCGGGTCGGTCAAGGAAGCGCACATCAACTGGAGTTCGAGTTCCATGTCCGCCGGGGTGGTGCGACCGGAGAGGGTGAAGGCGTCCTCACCGATTTCCAGGGAGGTGCCGACATTTCTTCCGGCCAGGATCTGCTGGAGTTCGTCGTTCGAGTGCTTGCCGAGACCGCCGCCTTCGAAGACGGACGTTGCGAATGCGTCGAGGCCCGGCTTGCCCGAGGGCTGGCTGAGCTGGCCGGAGCCGATGCGGGCCAGCAGACGAACATTGTTCTTTTCGAAATCGGTCTTCTTGAAATTGACCCGGATGTTGTTGGAAAGCACGAGCTGGGTGATGCCGAGGTCCTCGACCTGCTTGGTGCTGGTCACCTTGCCCGGCGAGCCGAAGCTGGTGTAGGCAAAGGCGGCGGACTTGGCAGCGGCGGGTGGCTCGACCGGTTTGCCCGACGACTCCTGATAGATCGCGGCGAGATCGCTCTTGGCGCTTTCCGGGGCTTCCTTGGTGGTCAGGATCAGGTGGGTGCCAACGTCACCCCAGAGTTTCTTGAACGCAGCGTGGCAGATTTCCGGAGTCAGGGCCTCGAGCCCCTTGCTCACGATTTCCAGATCCGTTTCCGGCGTGGTGAGGATCGAGTCCTCGTTGATGGCCTCGGCGATGCCCGATGCAAGGGCCTCCGACTTGCGGGTGGACTTGCTTTTCACCTCCTGCTCGTAGGCATTGAGAACATTCGACTTGGCCTCGGCGAATTCGCCCGCGGTGAAGCCGTGCTGCAGGGCGCGGCGGAACTCCTGCTCGAGAATGGGCAAGGCCTCCTGCCACTTCGAATCGGCTGCCGTCACGCTGATGCCACCGAGCTCGACATGCTTGAAGAATTCATCATGCGAGGCGGAGCCGCCGAGGATGGGGGAGTTTTCCTTCTTCGCGAGGCGCTCGAATCGCCGGTCGAGGATCGAGTTCGCCAGGGCCAGCGGGAGATCCGCCATTCGGTTCGCGGTGGTGTCCGGCTTCTCGACGTGCGGGCGCACGGTCATGAGGGACAGGTCGGTCGAGGCCACCTCATTGTCGGTGAACACCGCCGTCTCCAGGCCTTCGGGAGACTTCACCGGTCCAAGATCCGGATCCGTGCCGGGTTTTTCGGGATTTTTCATCGACCCAAAGGCCTCCTTGATGCGGGCCTCCATGTCCTTCGGATCGATGTCGCCGACGGCCACGAAGGTCATCCGGGATGGCACATAGTAGCGGGAGTAAAAATCGACGAAGCGCTCGCGTGGAGCCTTCAGGATCACCTCCTCCTTGCCGATCGGGAAGCGTTTCGCAATCAGCGAGCCGGGGAGGAACTGCTCGAACTGCTTATCCTGGATGCGGGACTCGACCGAATCGCGGCTCACCTTTTCCGAAATGATCACGCCGCGCTCCTTTTCGATCTCCTCGGCTCCGAGCAGGGCTCCGTCTCCGAAATCCCGCATCACGGTGAAACCGAGATCGAGTACCTCCTCGGACAGTTCGGGGAGATCGAGCATGTAAACCGTCTGATCGAAGGACGTGAAGGCGTTGACGTGGGCTCCGAAGGCGACCCCGAGGCGCTGCATGCGGGGGATCAGTTCGTCCGCCTTGTAGTGCTCTGACCCATTGAACACCATGTGCTCGAGGAAATGGGCAAGTCCCTGCTGGTCGTCCGCCTCCATGAGCGAGCCCGCGCTGATGTGCATCCGCAGGGACACCCGCTTCGGTGGCTCGCTGTTCGGGTAAATCACATAGCGCATGCCGTTGGGGAGGCTGCCGAAGACGGCCTTCGGGTCAGCCGGGATGTCGGAAGCTTCCTGCGGCCAGGGAGTGGGTTTGACGGTGGCTGGCTCGGCCGCCGTGGCAGGCTCGACCGGCTTCGTCTCCGGGGCGGGGGGCGCCTCAACCTTCGCCGCTGGCTCCTTGACGGCAGTCGCGGGTGGGGCCGTGCCGTTCGAGCGCGCCGAGAAATACACGGCGGACGCGCCGAGGACGGCGATCATGGTGAAGGGAGTGATCTTTTGCATGGAACAAACGTGTGGAAGGATGGACCTGGATGGCAACGCCGAAAGCGCAACGGATGGCTGGTTCTGTCTTGCCGGTGAAAATGTTTTGAAAAGGGATTGCAATCGGTCGGTCGCCATGATGTTTTCCCGCCCGCTGGTTTGCCAGCAATGCGCGCGTGGCGGAATTGGTAGACGCGCTAGATTCAGGTTCTAGTAAGAGCAATCTTGTGGAGGTTCGAGTCCTCTCGCGCGCACCATCTTTATCTTCAATGGCTTACGGAAACGTTGTCCTGCCATGTTGACACGTCTTCCTGCCCCATGAACGAGGGTGGTGACGAATTGGTGACAAATGACGGATCGGACTCTGCAATCCGCTCAAAGACAAAGCGTCCCAGAAGAAGGAAGAAACGAGGTCCGTTTCTCAAGGTCAAAGCTGGGTCTGCCGTGGTGCCGATTTACCGGAACGAATCCAAGGGCCGGGTCCGCTACACGCTGAGCTTCTACCGGGAGGGTCGCCGTCTGCGGAAGGTATTCAGCAGTCTGGAGGACGCCAAAAAGGAGGCGCTGTTCGTGGCGCAGCGAATTCAAGTCGGAATGCAGCACGTCACTGACCTCAAGCCGCACGAGCGCGACAGCTTCAAGGCGGCGGAGGCGATGCTCCAGAAATCCGGCATTCCCTTGGTCGCCGCCGTGGAGGACTACCTCCGCGCCCGTGATCTGGCCGGAACGGAATCGCTCGCCGCGATGGCCGCCGAGTATGGCCAACACTTCAGGAAGGTCGTGCGGCGAGTCACCATCCCCGACATTGTCGCGGAAATGCTGCTGCACCGCAAACAGGACGGGGCGAGCAAGGTCTATCTGGGCCAGTTGAAGACCACCCTCAACCGCTTCGCCTCCAAGTTCCCCGGGGAGGTTCTGGACGCCACCTCCCAGGAGATCGACGCCTGGCTCCGCTCTCTGGACGTGGCACCGGGAACCCGCAATTCGATGCTCCGCTGCATCAAGGTTTTCTTCTCCTTCGCACGCAGTCGCAACTACCTGCCCGAAGATCGCAGCACGGCGGCTGACCCGGTGCGCTTGGTCAAGAACGTCTCGAACGACTACTCGATCTTCACACCCAAGGAGATGGAGACGATCCTCCATGCCGCGCCGCCGCGCCTGATTCCCATTCTCGCCATCGAAGCATTTGCTGGCGTCCGGGTCGCCGAACTCAGCCGGCTCGATTGGTCTGCGGTGGACTTGGATCGCCGGATCATCGAACTCCGTGCGGATCAGGCGAAGACGGCATCAAGGCGAGTGGTGCCCATCACCGACAATCTTGCCGCGTGGCTCGCACCATTGGAGCGAAAGGGCAAAGTCGTCTCCGCGAAGAACCTGTATGTGGACATGACCGCCTTGACCCGCGCCCTCAAGATCAAGTGGCCGCGCAACGTGCTGAGGCATTCGTTCATCTCCTATCGGATCGCCACGGTGAAGAGTGCCGACCAGGTCGCTCTGGAAGCGGGCAACTCGCCGTCGATCATCTTCAAGCACTACCGGGAGCTGACCACCGAGACCGAGGCGGAGAAGTGGTTTGGCATCCTGCCAAAGGAAGGCCAGATGGAGAACACGTTTGTGTGGGACAGGCGAAACAAGCGGTCGATCCTGAACGGTAAAATCATCGAAAAGTGATCGCCCGTTCAATCCGCGCGCCAACGATGCCTAACAGCCTGTTGAAAAACGAAGAACCGCGGGATGGATGAGCGACTGTGCTGGGATCCGGATGGCGAGGCGACGGGTGGGACAGATCCGGCGGTTTGTGCCGATGAGGTGTCTCCAGACCGAGATGGTCGCCAAAATGCCCGCCCTCAGGCTGCAATAGAGCGCCATACGGCCCGTCCGGTTGCCTGCCAGCCACTGCTTCGCGGTGCCGCAGCCGGTGAGGTGGCGCAGCAGCAGCGAGAGGTTGTGTGCCAGGGCGGCACAGAGCTGGCGTTTGGTGAGGTTCTTGCGACCTCGGAGGGTGGCACGGCGATGTTTGCCGTGATCGAGAACGTGGCAGAAGCTCCGTTCGAGGTGTTCGCCGCGCTTGCGCAGGAGGGCTTTGCCGCTTGCGCTTTTGACGGCTCGCTTTGCCTTGGCGAGAACCTGACGGATGGTGCTGTCCTGCTTGTCGGGCCTGCGTTTGGAGGCGTGGGGGTCGCCGATGAC
>JAIXVN010000221.1 GCA_027483005.1 Verrucomicrobiaceae bacterium | reverse complement strand
TGGGGCTTTCGAGACCGATTTCTCCGTGAATCCGCACTGGGTGGCTGATCTCCAGGCACTGCCAAACCACCCGGTTTCGCGCGGCGTGAACTCCCTCGTCGAGGCCTACGACGAGTTCTACTACAACATGCGCTTCCCGGCGGACCGCTCGAAGGTCCTCGACCTCGTCACCGCCACTCCCGACCGCAGCCGGGTGAAGCAGTACATCAACCTTTGGAACCAGAACGGCGTCGATGGCCTCGACAAGAAGCAGACCCTGATGTGGGGCATCGAGCGTCCCGACGGTGGCCGCGGCGTCGGCTTCACCGGCGGCCACTACCACCGCAACTGGTCGGTCGATGGCTTCCGCACCCTCGTCCTGAACGCCATCGTCTGGACCGCCAAGGTCGAAGTCCCCGCGAAGGGAGTGCCTTCCAAGTCCCTGACCGAGGCCGAGCTCAACGCCAACCTCGATGAAAAGGGCAAGCCCGCGAACCTGAAGCTCGTCGAGCCCGGTGAGTTCAAGAAAATCCCCGCCGCAGCGGTTCAGACCGAGCGCGAAGCCAAATTCAAGGGCGTCAAGCCAGCCGCCAACGCGGTCTCCACCGCCAAGGCCAAGTCCGTGAGCGTCAAACCCGCCGCCGAAAGCGCGGAAATGAACGCCGGAAACACCCGCCTCCAGGAGCTCAAGGCCTCCATTTCCGGGGCCAAGGAACTTTACCTCGTCGTTTCCGATCTCGGCGACTTTTCCTTCGACTGGGCGGATTGGATCGAGCCAAAGCTGATCCTCAAGGGCGGCAAGGTGGTCGATCTCACCGAACTGAAGTGGCGCTCGTCGGAAACCAGCTACGGTCAGTCCAAGGTCGGCAAGAACATCGAGGGCGGCCCTCTGTTGATCGACAAGAAGGGCTATGAAAAGGGCATTGGCACCCACGCCTCGTCCACCATCGTCTTCGATCTCCCCGCAGACGTTGAGACTTTCACCGCCAAGGTCGGCCTCGATGACGGCGGTGCGCTCCGCGACGGCAAGGCCACCGCAGCGGGTGTGAAATTCCAAATCTTCACCCAGAAGCCTGCCGCTGGCGCGACGGACACCCTGGTTCCCGAGGAACTCTTCACCCTCCCGGACGACAAGCTGGAAGTCACCGTCTGGGCCACCACTCCGCAGCTCTACAACCCCACCAACATCGACTTCGATGCCCAGGGCCGCCTCTACGTCGCGGAAGGCGTGAACTACCGCGCAGGTGCCAAGGGCACACGCCCCGAGGGTGACCGCATCGTGGTCCTTGAGGACAGCGATGGCGACGGCACGGCCGACAAGTCCGATGTCTTCACCCAGGATCCGAACCTTGAATCCCCACTCGGCGTCGCGGTTCTTGAAAACAAGATCGTCGTTTCCCAGCCGCCCGATTTGATCGTCTACACCGACGTCAACGGCGACCGCAAATTCGACCCCGCCACCGACAAACGTGAGGTCCTGCTCACCGGTTTCAACGCCCGCCAGCACGACCACTCGCTGCACAGCGTCACCGTCGGCCCCGATGGCCAGTGGAACTTCAACAACGGCAACTGCTCCGCCATCTTCACCGACAAGTCGGGAAAGACCTTCCGCATCGGCAGCAGCTACTTCAAGAGCGGCGGTGGCACCTGGTATGAGGACACCCGCTCGATCGCCGGACAGCCCAGCGATGACGGCAACATCTGGGTCGGCGGCTTTTCCGTACGCATGAACCCGGATGGCACCAACGCCCGCATCGTCGGCCACAACTACCGCAACTCCTACGAACAGGCGCTGACCTCCTTCGGCGACATGTTCCAGAGCGACAACGATGACCCGCCAGCCTGCCGCGTGGCCGAGGTGATGGAAGGCGGAAATGCCGGCTTCTCCTCCGCCGACGGTCAGCGCTCGTGGAATGCCGACAAGCGTCCCGGCCAGGACACCCCGACCGCCGAATGGCGTCAGGAAGACCCCGGCACGATGCCTTCCGGTGATGTCTACGGCGGTGGCTCCCCCACCGGCGTGGCCTACTACGAAAACGGCGCGCTCGGCGACAAGTGGCAGGGCCTCCTGCTCGCCTGCGGAGCCGGAAAGAACGTCGTCTTTGGCTACCTCCCGGTCCCCGATGGCGCGGGCTTCAAGCTCGAGCGCATCGATTTCATGACCTCCAACAAGGAGAAGCAGTTTGCAGGCTCCGACTTCATCGGCGGCGCCGGCAAGGAGCTCAAGCACCTCTTCCGTCCCGCCGACGTCACCGTCGGTCCGGATGGCGCGCTTTACGTCGCCGACTGGTTCGACGGACGCGTCGGCGGCCACGGCACGATGGACAAGTCCGGCTCCGGCACCATCTACCGCATCGCGCCGAAGGGTTTCAAATCGGTCGTGCCGAAGTTCGACCTGAAGACCACCGAAGGCCAGATCGCCGCCCTGAAGAGCTCCTCGGTGAACATCCGCAACAGCGGCTTCACCCGCCTCAAGGCACAGGGAGAAAAAGCGGTTCCAGCCGTTGCCGAACTGCTCAAGGACAAGAACCCCTACATCGCCGCCCGCGCCGTCTGGCTGCTCGCCCAGATGGGCGACTCCGGCCAGGCTGCCGTGGTCAAGCTCCTCGGCTCGTCCGAAGCCCGCACCCGACTCGTCGCCATCCGCGCCATCCGCGCCGCTGGCGGGGATCCGGTGAAGCTCGCCGAGAAAATGGCGTCCGACGCCTCGCCGATGGTGCGTCGCGAGATCGCCCTCAGCCTGCGCGAGGTTCCGGCTGAAAAGTCGGTGCCCTTCCTCGTGAAGATCGCCAAGCAGTTCGACGGCAAGGACCGCGCCTACCTCGAAGCCCTCGGCCTCGGCAGCACCGGCAAGGAAGCCCTCGTCTATGAGGCCCTCCGCAAGGAGACGAACGCCGCCCCGGACGCCTGGACCGACTCGTTCGCCTGGCTTGCCTGGCGTCTGCATTCCCCGCAGGCCGTGGCCGATCAGAAGGCCCGTGCGCTTTCGCCGAAGGTCAGCCCGGAGCAGGTGAAACTGACACTCACCGCCCTCGGTTTCACGCAGAGCAACGCCGCCGCCACCGCGATGATCCAACTCGCGAACACCGACAGCTTCGCCCAGAAGGACCTCGCCAAATGGTGGATCAACAACCGCAAAGGCAACCTCTGGAAAGGCTTCAACGTGGACGGCATCCTCAAGTCGATGGGCCAGGATTCCACGAATGCCCCACTCGTCGCCCCGGAAATGCCTGCCGAACCTGCCAACGCTCCCAAGCTTCCGCCCCTTGCGGACGTCCTCAAGCTCAAGGGCGACGCGGAACGCGGCAAGGTTGCCGTGGCCTCCTGCTACATGTGCCACCGCGTCGGTGACCAGGGCGTTGACTACGGACCGGACCTCACCACCTTCGGCAAGCAGCAGCCACTGGAAGTCGTCATCAACTCGATCCTCAACCCCTCCGCCGATGTGTCCCACGGCTACGAGGGCTCGATCCTGAAGACCACCGACGGCATCACCATCACCGGCATGGTCCTCAGCGATGGAGACCCGGTCATCCTGAAAACCATGGGCGCCCAGACCCAGACGATCGCCAAGTCACGCATCGCCAGCCTGAAGCCGCTTGAGAAGTCGCTCATGTATGTCCCGGCCCAGCTCGGCCTCACCGCCCAGTCGATCGCCGACATCGCCGAGTATCTGAAGAGTCGCTGAAGATCCACTCATCCAAAGGCCCCGGAGCGATCCCGCTCCGGGGCCTTTTTTTGTGCGAGCGTCAGTTGCGGTTCTTCATGCCCCACAGGGGCATCATGCAATAGCCCCGGGCATCGCCCGGGGTCGGGTTCTCCAGTTGCATGCGCCCTGTCAGGGCGCGATGGGGCTGCTTGATCCGATCGACTCTTCTGATCAATCTAACGGACATGCCCCCGACCCAAATGGGATGAGAACCATGTCTGGGACTGACCCACCCAATTGCGCCCCGACAGGGCGCATTTGGTTCGGTTCCATTCCCCGGGCGATGCCCGGGGCTAGTGCATGATGCCCCGATGGGGCATGAAGAAGCGCGAAACTCAGTTCGCCACGATGCTCACCAGTTTCCCGGGAACGTAGATGACCTTGCGGACGGTCTTGCCGTCGGTGTGCTCCTGGACCTTGGTGCTGGCGAGGGCGAGGGCCTCGACGTCGGCCTGTGCGGCTCCGTTCGCCACGCGGATCTTGTCGCGCAGCTTGCCGTTCACCTGCACGACGACTTCGATCTCATCAAGGATGAGCGCGGCTTCGTCGTAGTTCGGCCAGGGCTTTTCCGAAAGCAATCCGCTGCCGCCGAGGCGGGCGTGGATCTCTTCGGAAAGGTGTGGCGCGAAGGGGTTCAGCACATCGAGCAGCAGCGTGAATTCCTTCAGCGGCACGACCTCGGCCTGGGTGAAGGCATTCGTGCAGACCATCATCTGAGAGATGGCGGTGTTGAAGGAGAGCTTCGCGATGTCCTCGGTGACCTTCTTGATCGTCTCATGCACCACGCGGAGCAGCTCCTTGTCGGTGCAGGGCACGTCCTGGACCTTGCCGGTGGACTTCCATTCACCGGCCTCGTCTTGTTCGAAGGCGATGCGCCAGACGCGGGCGAGGAAGCGCGACACGCCCTCGACGCCCTTCATCTGCCACGGCTTCACCTGCTCCAGCGGGCCCATGAACATTTCATAAAGCCGCAGGGCATCCGCGCCGAATTCCTTCACGACGACATCGGGGTTCACGACGTTGCCGCGCGACTTCGACATCTTTTGCCCGTCTTCGCCGAGGATCAGGCCCTGATTGACCAGCTTCTGGAATGGCTCCTTCGTCGTCACGTGGCCGAGGTCGTGGAGAACCTTGTGCCAGAAGCGGGCGTAGAGGAGGTGGAGAACGGCGTGCTCGGTGCCGCCGACATAGAGATCGACCATGCCGGTCGGAGAGTTTTCAGTGTTCAGTTTCAGGTTTTCAGTCTTGGAATCCTCTTCCACTGAACACTGAACACTTGAAACTTTCACACTCGATCCCGACCAGTAACTTTCCGCTTCTTTGGAGATGAAGCGGTTTGAATTACTGGGATCGCAGTAGCGGAGGTAGTACCAGCACGAGCCGGCCCATTGCGGCATGGTGTTGGTTTCGCGGATGGAGCCGTCTGGCAGCTCGACCCACTCGCGGGCCTTGCTGAGCAGCGGTTCGGGTGAGCCGGAAGGCTTGTAGTCGTCCAGCGGCGGGGCCAGCAGCGGCAGCTCAGCGTCCGGCACGGCGTAGTGATAACCGTCCTTCCAGGTCAGCGGGAAGGGCTCGCCCCAGTAACGCTGGCGGGAGAACAGCCAGTCGCGCAGCTTGTATTGGATGCGACGCTTGCCTTTGCCGTTCGACTCCAGCCAATCGATCATCTTCGCCTTGGCTTCGAGAGTGGGAAGGCCATCGAGGAAGCCGGAGTTCACGGCGATACCGGGATCGGTGTAACCCTGCCAGTTGGAATCATTCGTCGGCTGGACCACTTGCAGGATCGGCAGATCAAACTTCTTCGCGAACTCAAAGTCCCTCTCGTCATGCGCGGGCACGGCCATGATCGCGCCGGTGCCATAGCCCATCATGACGTAGTCGGCGATCCAAACCGGGATCTGCTCACCGTTGACGGGGTTGGTGGCGAAGGCCCCGGTGAAGACGCCGGATTTGTCCTTGTTCAGGTCGCCGCGCTCCATGTCGGACTTGGTGGCGCAGGCGGAGATGTAGGCCTCGACGGCCGCCTTTTGTTCGGCGGTCGTGATTTCCGAAACGAGCTCATGCTCGGGCGCGAGCACCATGTAGGTGGCACCGAAAAGCGTGTCGGGGCGCGTGGTAAACACCGTGACTTTGGCCTGGCGGTTGGAAACCGCCGCCACGGTGAACTCCACTTCCGCTCCTTCGCTGCGTCCGATCCAGTTCTTCTGCAGCAACTTGATGCCTTCCGGCCAGTCGAGTGGCTCCAGTTCGTCGATCAGGCGCTGGGCATACTTGGTGATCCGCAGCATCCACTGGCGCAGCGGACGGCGTTCGACGATGTGGCCCTTCGATTTCCATTCCTCGACTTCCTCGTTGGCTAGGACGGTGCCGAGGTCGGGCGACCAGTTGACCGGGGCCTCGTGGACGAAAGCCAGGCGGACCTCGTCGATCTGCTCGCGGGTCCAGCCCTTGGCTTCCAACTCGGCGACCGGACGGGCCTTCTGGGTTTCCTCGTCGAAGTACGATGAATACAGTTGCAGGAAGATCCACTGGGTCCAGCGGACGTATCCGGGATCGGTGGTGGCGATTTCACGGGACCAGTCGTAGGCGAAGCCCAGCGACTTCAACTGCCGCTTGAAGGTGGCGATGTTCGCGGCGGTGGTGATCGCCGGATGCTGGCCGGTCTTGATCGCATACTGCTCGGCGGGAAGGCCGAAGGAGTCCCAACCCATCGGGTGGAGGACGTTGTGGCCCTGGCGACGCTTGGCGCGACCGATGATGTCGGTGGCGGTGTAGCCTTCCGGGTGGCCGACGTGGAGGCCGTTTCCGGAGGGGTAGGGGAACATGTCGAGCACGTAGAACTTCGGCTTCGTGCCATCGAAGTCGGCATCGCCCGGATTCGGCGTGCGGAAGGTGCTGTTCTCCTCCCAAACGGCCTGCCACTTGGGCTCGAAGTCATCGAAGGGAAACGGTTTGCGGCGGTCGGACATGGCGGTGGAGGAATGACGGATGACGAAATTTGGAATGTCGAATGACAAGCGGCGGGGCGCGGAACTTGGCGGAAGCGCTTGATCTTGAAAAGAAAAACCCCGTCCGGCGGGCTGCCGGGCGGGGTTCGAAAATTGATGGGAGCGCGAAAATTATTTCTTCGCCTTGGCGAGGAGTCCCTTGAGGTGCTCGACATACTTGGCCGGTCCACCTTCCTGGTAGCCGGTTTCCGCGATCTTGTTGCCGTCCGCATCGAGGAGCAGGACGGTTGGGAAGCCTTCCACGCCGAACTTCTTCGACAGGGCCTCGTTCTGCTTCTTGATCTTGGTGGACTGCTTCTTCTCGTGCGGGAAATCGAGACTGAGGAGGATCAGGTTGTCCTTGGCGTAGTCCTTGAACTCCTTCTTGGAGAAGACCTCCTTGTCGAGCTTGATGCACCAGCCGCACCAGTCGGAACCGGTGAAATCCACCAGGATCGGCTTCTTGTCCTTGGCGGCGGCGGCCTTGGCGGCTTCGAAGTCCTCACCCCAGCCATCTCCGGCCAGCGCGAGGGAACAGGTGGCTGCGAAGACCGCGAGGGATCTTAGAATCAGTTGTTTCATGGAATCGGATTTCTTCAGGGGTTGGAACCGGCAGGAAAATCAATCGAGGTCCTTCTTCTCAAGAGCCTCGTCGAGGTGCTTCAGGAACTTCTCGGTGTCGGGATGGGCGGAGGCGAAGAAGCGATCGAACTCCTTGCCGTCCGGTTTCAGGAGCACGACGGTGGGGAAGCCTTCAACCTTGTACTTCTCGGCCAAGGGCTGGTTTTTCTCGGAAACAGCCTTGTCGCCTTTCGGGAAATCCAGTTCGACGAGGATGAACTTTTCGGAGGCCTTCTTCACGAAGTCCGGCTTCGAGAAGACGTTTTTCCGCATCATGATGCAGGGCGGGCACCAGTCGGAACCGGTGAACTCGACCAGGACGGACTTCTTTTCCTTCTTGGCCTGCGCGAGGGCTTTTTCGAGGTCGGTGGACCAGCCTTCGAGGGTGTTGCAAAAGGCGGAGGAGGCGAGGGTGGCGACGCCGACCGTGACGGAGGCCAGCCAGGTGATTGCTTTCATCAGGCTATAGGCGTCGCACAAGTTCGGATTTTTTCAAAAATCTTGGCCCGTTTCGTCCGAGCGGTTAGGCCGGGGCATGGAAACGAAGCCGCGCCTGATCCTGGCCACCCGCAATGCCCACAAGACCGCCGAGATCCGCGCGATGATCGGGGATCGCTACGAGGTGCTCGATGCGACCGCTTTTCCCGCGCTGCCCGCGATCGAGGAAACCGGCACCACCTTCCTCGAAAACGCCCGCCTCAAGGCCGAGGGCATCAGCCGGGAAATCGCCGGACTGGTCCTGTCCGACGACTCCGGCCTGGAGGTCGATGCCCTCGACGGCGCGCCGGGTGTGTGGTCGTCCAGCTACGGCGGCGAGGAGGGAAATCACCCGATGAACAACGAGCGCCTGATGCGGGAAATGGCCGGAAAGGCCGACCGCGCGGCACGTTTTCGCTGCACGATGGTGCTGGCGGAAAACGGCGAGACGCTGGCCAGCTTCGAGGGCACGGTGGAGGGCTCGATCATCCATGAGCGACGCGGCAGCGGCGGGTTCGGTTACGATCCGCTGTTTGTCCCGACCGGCCACGAGGGCACCTTTTCCGAGCTCGGCGATGAGGTGAAGAACCAGCTCAGCCATCGTGCGCGCGCCCTGGCGAAGGTCGCGCTGTGGCTTGAATCACGGGCCTGATTTTTCGCGGGCTAAGTCAGGAAACGGCTGATATCTCGACGGCGTGGCGAGATTCCCATCCAGCAGTGGCCGGCAGGCGAGCCCGGTCTTCATGATCGTTTTCGGCACCTTTTGGACGCTGTTCAGCTGCGCCTTCGTCTGGGCTGGCCTCATGGCCACCTGGAGAGGCGTCTCGCAATCGGCTTGGGATAAGGTCCCCTGCGTCATTGAGCGCTTCGAGATCCGCGCCGATCCGAAAAAGGACCCGGTTTTCCAGCCTGACCTGAAGTTCCACTACGAATGGCAGGGCAAGTCCTACACTGGTGACAAGCCCCGACCCGGCGTCAAGGGCGACGACAACGAGTATGAAAAGCTCTCCGAAGTCCGCGAAAAACTCCTCGCTGAAGCCCGGCGCGACAAGCCCGAGGGACTGACAACCGCGTGCCTGGTTGATCCACAGCACCCGGAAAGCGCCTCGCTGCTTCCTCCCTCCGGGGCGGGTTGGCTGGGGCTGATCCTCGTGGCCTTCGGCGGAAGCTTCATGCTGTTCGGCATCTCGATCATCTGGAACGGCCTCAAGAGTCGCAGCCAGAAGGCCCTTTCCGACCAAGCCAGCCAGGCACCGTTCTCGATGGTGATTTTTTTCGGGATCTTTGCCGCCGCCGGCCTCGGCGTCACCTTCGGCGTCGTGATTCCTGGAGCGATGCGCTACTTCGCGGCGCAATCCTGGGTCGAAACCCCCGCCACCGTCATCTGGAGCCGGGTGAAATCCCACAGCGGCAGCAAGGGCGGCACCACCTATTCGGTCGATGTCTTCTATCGCTATCAGTTTCAAGGCCGCGACTACCGGTCGAACAACTACGGCGTGATGTCCGGCAGCTCCAGCGGTCGCGACGCCAAGCAGGAAATCGCCAATTCCCTTCCCCCGGGCTCGACCCTCACCTGCTACGTCAACCCGCAGAAGCCGTGGCAGGCGATCGTGAATCGAAACCCCGGTGCAAGCGCGCTGTTCGTGCTGTTTCCCCTGCCATTCCTCGGGATCGGCATCGGCGGCATGGTCTGGTCCCTGAAGAAAAAGCGCGCGGAAAAGGCCCGTCTGGTCGATCCCATCAGCAGCGGCCAAGCCCCGCCGTCCGCCACCCTCATCCAGGACCTCCCCGAGCGGATCCTCAGCGCAGGAAAATCCCGCTGGATCAACCTCTCCGCCGCCCTTTTCGTCTGCGCCTTTTGGAACGGCATCGTCTCGATCCCGATCGGCATCGCGTGGAACGCCTGGAAAAAAGGAAACCCGGAGACCTTCCTGATGATTTTCCTGATCCCCTTCGTGCTGATTGGAACGGGCCTCTTTCTGAACGTCCCCTATCGACTCCTGATGGCTTTCCTCGCCCGCTACGAGCTCCGCCTCTCACCCGGCACCTTGAAACCCGGCGGCATTGCCACCCTCACCTGGAAACGCGTCGGCGGATTCGGCCAGCCGAAGTCCATCGCCCTCCGCCTCACCGGCACTGAGATCGCCTCCTGGCAGAATGGAAAGAGCCGCTCCAGTGCCACCTCGTTCTTCCATGACGAAGTCCTCGCCGACCTCTCCCTGAACTCGATCGCCGCCAACCGCCCGATCGCGATCCGGCTCCCGGAAAGCGCTGTCCCCACCTTCAAGGGCGACTCCAACAAGATCGTCTGGAAACTCCGCATGGAGGTCACGATCCCCGGTTTCCCGAAGATCACCGACGACCATGAGATCGACGTCCGCCCCCTCCGCCGCGACGAACTGAACCCATCCCCTTGAATCCCAGCGCACGAACCACCAAACTCACGAGCTATCACGAATCGATCAGATATGGAAATGCGGACTCCTCGGACAGATAGAATAATTGCCGGAATCGAAGCTCTTTACTCATGCCAACTCGAAACTTCCTTGGTCGATCCCCATTGGCTTTCTGGCAAGGGGCTCTGATTTCGTGATCCTTCGTGAACTGGGTGGCATCGATCTGGAGTTCCGCTCCGAGGCTCCTGTTGGAAAAACTGACCCGCTCGCGCCAAAGATTGGACCCGAAACTCCGGCCTAATCCCCAAGCCTTCCCCCTGTCTTTTCTCCGTGCTGGCGTGTTTCCTGCATTCGATCCATGAGTTAGTCCCATGGCCTTCACGCTCAAGCTCGGTGTCCGGCACCATTCGTTTCCTGACCTGAGAACCTTGCTCGCCAAGGCTTCGCCGAAGCGTTCGGGCGATGAGCTGGCTGGCGTCGCGGCACGCGATGCCGAGGAGCGGGTGGCCGCGCAGATGCTGTTGGCGGAGGTGCCCTTGAAGCGCTTTGTCGAAGACCTGATCATTCCTTACGAGGACGATGCCGTCACGCGGTTGATCGTGGATCGACAGGATGCGGCGGCGTTCGCTCCGGTGGCGGATCTAACAGTCGGGCAGTTTCGTGACTGGCTGCTGGCCTACGAGACCGATGGCGAAACGCTCACCGCGCTTTCCCCGGGACTCACGCCGGAAATGGTCGCCGCCGTTTCCAAGATCATGGGCAACCAGGATCT
>JAIXVN010000613.1 GCA_027483005.1 Verrucomicrobiaceae bacterium | reverse complement strand
GCCGGTGAGCAGGCGGGCTTCGAGCGACTGCGTGCCGGACGACTCTCGCCACGGAGTGAGTTGAGGATTTTTGGTAGGTTTCGCCCCGCTCCAGAAGTCCCTCACGACCTGCGTCAGGCTGCGTCCGCTTTGAAGAAGTCCCTGGTCCTCACGGGTGATGCCGGAGCAGAACCAATCGTCCCACAGCGCGTCGTTGTTGAGAAAGGCGTGGTCGTGGAAGTCGCGGATGAGCTGCATCTGGATGGCGTTGCCCCGGCAGCCAGCATCTGGGACGTCCTGGTAAATGGCGTCGCCCGCAATGAGCGGATGAGCGAACGAGTTGCCGATTCCGAGCGCTTGGTTCGCGGAAACTTCCCAAAGGTGCCTTCCGGTGGCGAACACGCGGGTGTCCCCAGGGTTGAGCTTGAAGTGCATCAGCGAGGCGAGGGAGGTCACCGGGACGAGGGGGAACTCGTTGGTCACCACGCTTGGTTGGCCAGACCACCGAGCATCTCCTGGCGAGATCGCGCTGCCGATGTAGGCGCGGTTCGTGGCAGGGTTAAAGTCCGGATTGAGGGCGTTGCCGCTTCCCGTTTCGATCTGGACTTGGTACTGGGAAAGGCCTCTCATGCGAGGGGTGGCTTCTCCGTACATGGCGCGTTGGTTCACCGGATTGGCATGGATGAAATTACGGCAGCGGGAATCCTGTGCGGCGTAAGGGCTCCCCGGATTGCGGAGATCCTCCCCCGATTTCATCACGAACTGGAAATTCGCGAAGGGAATTCGCTGGGGCGCGTTGGAAAACACGACCCTCTTCCCCGGCGTGTCTTCCGCGAGAAAGATCGGTTTGCCGTCCTCGACCGGATTCGCCGCCATCTCGTTGTAGCGTTGGTTTTCTCCGGTCTGGGCGTTGCGCACCGTCCAGTACATCTGGTATTGCCCGCCGTGATCGGCGCGCTCGTCGTCGAGGCGCATCGCCAGTTCCACCTGCGAAGTTCCGGGCAGCCCGGTCAGGCCGTTCAGGTCCACCTCGAAGCCGCCGCCCGCGTCGGGTGCTTGGTAGCCCGGGTAAAGTTCGGCAAAGCGGTTATCATCCGCATTGAGGAAACCCGTGACTGCCGAGTAGATCCGCGTTTCGCCGGGTTTCAGGACGATGGGAACAGTCTCGAACGACGGTCCTTTTCCCTCCATCGGATAGACGTTCAGCGAAAAGGCTTGCCGCGCAGCGGTGGTTCCCGTGCGCCGGAGCTGCGCCCAATCCACCTTCATCCTTCCATTGACGTAGGCCTTGTATTTCAATGCGCCGGGGGTGATCTGGATCCAGAGCCGTGGCGAATGCAGTGTGACGTTGTAGGGGTTCCAGAGCACAACCACCGGGTTGACCCCCAGCTTGTAGTCGAAGGTGCCGGGAGTGGCGGTGGAGGCCACGCGGCGGGTGGAGAAGACGAGCATCAGTCGCGTGACAATAGGAGTGCGACCGATGCCATGGAAATCGAGGTTGGACGCGCGATGCCAGTTGAAATTGATGTTCGGTTGTGTCGCCGATCCCCAGAGACCTTTACCAGTCAAGGGGAGGGGAAAACAATCGGCCACCGATTCGTCTCCGCCGCCGCGGTAGAGCTGATAATACTGGTGGAGCTTGTACCATGAGGGGAAATTGATTTTCTGCGGGTAAACTGGAGCGGGCAGATAACCTGTGTGTGGACGGATCGGGACGATGACCCCGTTGGGATTCGCCGCCGAAAAGGTGCCGTATTCGTTGGGGGGCTGCGTCATTTCAAGCAGCAGGTTGAGATCCTTTTTCAATCCGCCGTTCCGCACGTTTGAGGCGAGCCCGGTGGAGTCAACCGTGAGATCGTGGAACCGGTTCCGCAATTCCGATCGGAAGCCGGATTCATTGGCGGAGAGACCAAAGGAGGGGAGGGTGACGGAGCGATCAAGCGCCGCCGCATCCGTGGGGGCCTTTTCCAGTCCTGCGAGCCAAGCGGCCCGTCCATTCGGCCATTGCGAACGGTCGTGCAGGCGCGCAGCGTTGTTGTCCGGCTCCGGCGGGGTGAGCGTGACGTGCGCCTTCTGGTTTTCCCCGGCAATCCACCACGCGAAGCGACTGTTGCCATTCATTTTCACCAAGGGTGCCGAGACCGGCGCGGTGTCGAGGCCGGATCCACCCGCCGGAAAACCACCGACCACCACCACGGACTCCGCCGGGGTGGCACTTCGCACGAGTGAGAAATTGCGAGGTGACGCATGATCGGGGTGGGAAACCAACCAGCGGCGGAAACGGGAGCTCCGGCCTTTGTCGTAGGTGGACTTGATGGCTGGGTCATTGAGCCAGCTTGTCCAGGAATCCCAACTCCCCAGCCAATTCGGCTGGGAAATGCCGTCGGGCGCGGCGGATGAGGTTTCGTTGTCGAGGATCGCCGCCCGTGCACTGACGCGTTGGTCGGGGCCGAGTTCCATCTGCAGTCCGCCGAGTGCCAGCATCAAGGCCATGCGGGCGTTCGCCCGCGCCTCGGCTTCGTACTGGCCGGAGGCCGACGTCCGCAGCGTCACGGAGGATAGCGAAAGCAGGCCTAAAGCGATGATCGTCAGCAAGACAAGGAGAGAAAGCGTGACAATCAACGCGAATCCACTGCGAACACGCAGGAATGGTCTTAAGTTAGGATTGAGCATTTTCAGTTTGCTCCGGCGGGCCAAGTGCCAGGAGTGTGTGGGTTCCAAGAGTAAGGGACGGCGTGAAGGGCGGCTGAAAGAAATGCCAGCGTCAGGACGCAAAGAGAGACCAGAGGAAGCTTGGCACGATTTTGGGTTTCATGTGTTGGAGAATGGGTCCCCAACAATCGAGGTCTATTGATCCTGAGGTTGTTGGTCGGCCGCCGTGTGGATTTTTGGGTTCAAGCCTAATCTGAAGGACTTTTCGGCCAAGATGACTGCCTTCAAGATAGGAAAGTGGTTACAAGCGAGCAAGCGGCAAAGGATGTCGGTGAAGCACTAAGAGTTATCGAAAAAACACATCCGGTGCTGCTGGCTCTCGAAGGAGAGTTGAAAGAAACGAGAGACTCACCCTGCTCGCGAGGAATCCCTGCAGACCGCGCATGTCAGCGCAAAGCTGCGGGGAAACCATCACCAAGATTGAGGTCAACGAGCCGGTTTATCAAAACGAAGAGGAAGTCACCTCGGATCTGGTGCCTCAAACGAATTTCGGCTTCCAGTTGTCCGGCTTCTCGGCTTCCAGTTGTGGATCCCTTTATGGGACCCTTGGTCAACAATTGGACGGCTGACCTGTTCTGCGGCAGCCCTGCTGATTCGTTGGTCTGCCGTACTGTTTTGCGGATTCTGTCTCGTCGCAAAACCCTTTGCTCTGGCAGGCTGTGCTTCTCGTTCAGCCGCAGGTCAAATCTTGCAGGTGCCTTCTTCCGCGTCTCTTTTCCGATTCGATGAAGCGGATGAAGGGTTTATTTCAACCGTTCAACGAAACACCATCAGTTCCAGTTTGAAGCCCTTGGAAAGCAGTGCCTTAGTGACTCCGATAAAACCCTCAGCCTTATGAAAACCCATATATCCCACGGCCTGGCGCTTGGCCTTTTGATGATCCGAGCCGCTTCGGCGCAAACCACCGTGAGCTATTCCGACACCACCGGAGAGGTTGCGGTGCCGGGCAGCCCGTTCCCCCACCTCGATATCACGTCGGTGGATGTGACCGTGAATGCAGCCGCCACCACGATCACCTTCAAGATCAACCTCGCAGGTGATCCGACGGTCACGAACTGGGGGAAATACTGCGTCGCCCTTCGCTCGAATCCGATTGGAGGCGATGCCGCAGGAAACGGATGGAACCGCCCGATCGCCTTTTCCTCCGCCATGACCCACTGGCTGGGAAGCTGGGTGGACAATGGAACGCCGCCTGCCAACGGCCAGGTCTTCACCTACTCGGGAGCCAGTTGGTCCGGCGGGGCCTTTCAAACCGTGACCCGGGATGCCTCCTCGGTCAGCATCACGGTCCCTGTCGGCAGCTTGTCCCTGGATGCAGGGGAAACCTTCACCTTCGATGTTTACACGACAGCCGGCGGGGGCGGTGATGGGGCGGTGGACGCGCTTTCCGCAGCCACCTCCTCCATCAGCAACTGGGGCAGTTCGTTCACCACAACCGCACCTCTTTCCTTCACGATGCCGGGAACGCCTGGCATCCCGAGCACCTGGCTCAACACCTATTTCACCCCGACCGAAGTCGCCCAGCGCCCGGGTGGCCCTGCGGCCGACGGAGCCGATCCGGACGGCGATACCCTGACCAATCTCTTCGAATACCAGATCGGCACGAGCCCCAAGAAAAAGGACACCGACAACGACGGCCTGAACGACAACATCGAGACCGCCTCCGCGATTTACGTCAGCATCACCAATCCCGGCACCTCTCCGACCAACGCGGACACGGATGGCGATGGTTACAATGATGGTGAGGAGGCCGATGGCAGCGCGCTTGGTTACGAGTCGAATCCGCTTGTTTACAACTTCACGCAGGGCCTTGTGATCGCAGGCAGCTTCACCACTCCCGCATGGGACCCGACCGGAAATCTGACGGGTGTGTTTTTCACCGATCCGGTCGATCAGACCCTGACGGGCCAGTATCAATACACGCTGGATTTCAATTTCCGCAGCCCGTCCTCCTTTGCCCAGAAGTTCACCAATGCCACGAACTGGTCCACTCCCGGTCACGTGAACTGGGGTTCCGGGCCCACCGCTGGCACTGCGGTCAGAAATGGTGGTGACATCAACCGCACGGCCAATGCCAGCGGGTTCCATCGCTTTTTCTTCGATACCCGCACCGGGATCAACACCTTCGAGAGGACCGTTTACCCCAGCCAGTCGGCCTTCCTTAGCGCCTACAGCCTCGGTGCTGGTGGGGACTTCGATGGCGATGGCGTGACCAACGGCAACGAGTTCACCGCCAACACCGACCCCACCAATGCCGACAGCGATGCCGACGGAATCCATGATGCGGCAGACGCCCAGCCCCTCATCGCCACCCGCACCGTCGTGTTCCAGGTCAACATGACCGTGGCGACCGCCAAGGGCCGATTCAATCCAGCCACCAACACGGTGAAAGTGGTCGGTCAGTTCGATGGTCCCTGGAGCACCAGTGGTGGCATCACCTTGGACGATTTGGATTCGGACGGAATCTACACCGGCACGTACGCGGCTTCTGGCGCGACTGGTTCCTCGTTCGGTGACTACAAGTTCTACATCCCGGGCGGCAATCCGGACAGCTATGAATCCTCATCGAACCGCAGCTTCACGCTGGCCAGTGGTTCGACCCAGACGCTTCCGGTGGTCTTCTTCAACAACGACGCCACGCTTCCAGGCGGCTTTTCTGATTGGGCGACCACCACCCATGGCCTCTCCGGTCCCTCGGCGGATCGAGCTGCGGATCCGGATGGCGATGGATTCCCGAACGTCCAGGAGTTCCTGTTCGGCACCAGCCCGATCGCG
>JAIXVN010000231.1 GCA_027483005.1 Verrucomicrobiaceae bacterium | reverse complement strand
GTTGTTGGAGGCATCGCTGCCCTGTTCAACATGCCCGTGCGCGAAGTGCCGCAGGTTGACCCGCCCGTCGTGTCGGTCAATACCGCCTATCGCGGGGCCTCCAATGAGGTCATCGACAATCGCGTCACCGCCGTGATCGAGCGTCTCCTTGATGACGTGCTCATCGTGCCGGACATCGCCACCGCTGTTAGACTCCGCGCTTCGCTTCCGGGCACGACGTTCGCCACGATCCAGGGCGAGCTGTTGGGCAAGGAAGGCGTGATGCGCGGTGGGGTGGCCGGCGACGGTTCGGCCTCGGTGCTGGAGCGCCAGAACGAGGTCCGCTCACTGGAAGCCGAGGTCGCGGAGCTCACCGCCGCCGAGGAAGAGGCCCGCAACAAGGTCAAGGAACTCGAAGGCCGCCTGACCGAACTCCAGGAAGAGGTCGAGGTCACCCGCGAGCGTCTCCAGCGCCAGAAGGTGGAGGTTTCCACGCTTCAAGGTCAGCTCAGCCTGGCCACCCGCGAGGTCGAGAATTTCGAGACCAAGCTCACCAACGTCCGCTGGGAACGCGGCGAACTCGATCAGCGCGAACGCAACGCCGCCGAAGCACGCGAGACGCTGGAACACGAACTCGCCTCCGCACGTGAGCGTTTGGAGGCACTCGATGCCGATCAGCGTCGTCTCCAGGCCGAAGCCGATGCCGCCGCGCGCCGTGAGATGGAATTCGCTGAAGGGCTCAACGAACTGCGCATGTCGCTGGCCGTCGAGCGTCGCGCCAAGCAGGCCGCCGAGGAACAGCAGAAGCCGATGGAGGCCCGTCTGGCCGAACTCCGCGAGGTCAGCCTGCGTCGCGAGTCGGAAATCGAGATCTTCGAGCAGCGCATCGAGGCCGCCACCGCTGAAAGTGCCGCGCTTTACGAGCAGTGTGAAACGCATCGCTACGAGGCCGACGATCTCCAGACCGAAATCAACACCCGCTCCGAAGGCCGCAACGGACTGCTCGCCGTCATCGAACAGGCGGAAGCCGTGCTCGGCGACCTGCGCCGCCAGTTCTCGAAGGTCAACGAGCAGAAGGGCCGCGAGGAGGTCGCGATGACCAAGCTTGAGCTCCGTCTCGAAAGCCTCGTCCAGACCATCCAGGAGCGCCATCAGATCGAGATCGCCACCTTCGAGCCCGATGCCCATGCGCTGCTGCTCTGCATCGCCTCGCAAAAGGCCCAGCAGGCACGCGGCGGGCGCGAGACCGTCGTCGCCTCCGATGAAGAGGACGAGGAAATGCCGACCGTGGTGGTCAACACCAAGGCCGAGGAGGCCATCGAGATCCCGGGCGACATGACCGGCGAACCCGACTGGACCTTTGTCGAATCGATCGTCAACGACCTCAAGCGCCGCCTCGATTCGATGGGACCGGTCAATCTCGACGCCATCGAGGAATACGACGAGCTCGAGGAGCGCCACAGCTTCCTCCGTGGCCAGCACGACGACCTCGTCCGTTCGAAGACCGAGCTGCTCGAAGTCATCGAGCGCATCAACGAGGAAACCCAGCGCCGCTTCGCCGAAACCTTCGCCCAGGTCCGCACCAACTTCCGGGAGATGTTCAAGGAACTCTTCGGCGAGAAGGGCCAGGCCGACCTGATGCTGCTCGATGAAAGCGATCCGCTCGAATCCGGCATCGAGGTCATCGCCAAGCCGCCGGGCAAGAAGCTGCAGTCGATCACGCTGCTCTCCGGTGGCGAACGTTCGATGACCGCCGTCGCGCTGCTGTTCTCGATCTACATGATCAAGCCCAGCCCGTTCTGCGTGCTCGACGAGCTCGATGCCCCGCTCGACGAGTCGAACATCAACCGCTTCGTCAAGGTGCTGGACCGCTTCATCGACCACAGCCAGTTCATCATCGTCACCCACTCGAAGCGGACCATGGCCCGCGCCGACGTGATGTATGGCGTCACGATGGAGGAGTTCGGGGTTTCGAAGCCGGTCGGCATGCGCCTCACCAGCGCGGACGATGTCGGCAAGCTCGAAGCCAAGACCGCCGCCCAGAAAGCGGCCCTCAGGCTCGACGCCTGATCAACGGATTTTCCGACAGGAAGAGGGAGGGGTGGAGCGCGGAGCCGAGTGGTTCCCCACGCTCCACCCCTAATTCTTGGGGGGGGTGGGAAACTCAGTGAAGTGTAGCCCAGTTGGACCGAGACCTGTTTGCTCAAGGGGAGCGGCGAGCCTCCAAGTGATCCTTTCCCGAGCCTGCTCATCCGTCTAGCATCACGACAGTCTGAAATGATCACGCACTCGCCAGTTCCAAGGAATTCCCGGGAATCGGGCGGTCTCGGGCTTCCTCCGAAACAGCAAGGGATCTCAAGCTGCGATTCGGTGCGGAATCGGAGATCAAACCGGTCCGAACCCGGTCGGGAACGCTGCTGCGGAGCTTTCTGAAACGGAGGGGGGACGAGCGATGACGCCGATGTGATGGACGCGCTCCGCTTTTGTTGGCTCAATCCGGCCGCACGACCCAATCACCATGAAAGCTGAAGATCGGATGTTCAGGGTTCATGGTCAAATCCTTCCCTGAAACCATGCCCCGCCTCGCCGTCATCAATGTCGTCGGACTTTCCCGATCGCTCCTGCCGCATGCCCCGTTTCTGCGGGAGTTCGCGGAAAAGAACGGCCTGCAGACTTTCCGGCCTGCCTTTCCGGCGGTGACCTGCACGGCCCAGTCTTCGATGGTCACCGGGACCCCTCCGGAAAAGCACGGTGCGGTGGCGAATGGCTGGTACGACCGCGAGTCGGCCGAGGTGCGGTTCTGGAAGCAGAGCAACCATCTGGTGCAAGGGGAGAAGGTTTGGGACCGGCTGCGTCGCGAGGTGCCGGGCTTCACCTGTGCGAAGCTGTTCTGGTGGTACAACATGTATTCCACGGCGGATTACTCCATGACCCCGCGACCGCTCTACCCGGCGGATGGCCGGAAGGTCTTCGACATCCACACGCATCCGATGGAGCTGCGCGAGCAGGTGAAGTCCGAGCTGGGGCCCTTTCCCTTTCCCTCGTTCTGGGGACCGAATGCCGGGCTGCCTTGCTCGGAATGGATCGCCGCCTCCGCGAAATGGACCGAGGGGAGATTCAGCCCGACGCTGTCCCTTGTTTATCTGCCGCATCTCGACTATCCGCTTCAGAAGGTCGGGCCGGATCATCCGTCGATTCCCTCGGAGGTCGCGGCCATCGATGGAGTGGTGGCGGATCTGGTTCGCTACTATGAATCCCGTAGCGTGAAGGTGATGATCGTTTCCGAATACGGGATCTCCGCCGTCTCGAAGCCGATCCACCTCAACCGCCTGTTCCGGGAAAAGGGCTGGATCACGATCAAGGATGAGTTGGGGCTGGAGACCTTGGATTGCGGTTCCTCGAAGGTGTTCGCGGTGGCGGATCACCAGGTGGCGCATGTGTATGTGAACGATCCGCGCCTGCTGCCCGAGGTGCGGTCGCTGCTGGAAAGGACCGACGGCATCGACGAGGTGCGCACCCTGGAGAACGGCCGGGCTGGGGATCTGGTCGCCATTTCAAAGCCGGACGCGTGGTTCACGTATTACTTCTGGAATGACGACGCGAAGGCTCCTGACTACGCCCGCTGCGTCGATATCCACCGCAAGCCCGGCTACGATCCGGTTGAGCTGTTTCTCGATCCGGCAATCCCGTTTCCGAAGCTGAAGATCGCGAAGTTCCTCCTGAAGAAGAAGCTCGGCTTCCGTGGCTTGATGGATGTCATCCCGCTGGATGCCAGCCTGGTGAAAGGCTCGCACGGACGGGACCATGTGCCGGACGACGAAAAGCCGGTGGTCATCGGCTCCCCGTTGAATGTCACCTGTGCTGAGGACATTGAAGCAGCGATCCGTGAGAAGTTTCTTGGGGCTTGATGCAGCTTGTTAGTTCCTCCTGAACGCCTGCAGTTCCTCGAGCAAATACTGGGTCGCCTCCTCAGGCGTGCCCAATCCAAGGACTTCCTTGAGCTCAAAACCGTCCAAAAGAACGAATATGAACTCCATGTCTGGGGGGGTGGTTTGAATGCGATCAAGTTGAAACTCATTCAGGAATGTCGCGAAATCGAGGGCTCTCGAAGGTTCCTTCAGTAGAGCTTCGTGCATGGCTGGAAGAATCTCACGTAGGGCAGACCACTCGTCCTTGGGTCCTGGAATCTGTTCGAGCAATTCACTCAATTCGCGTTCCGAGGCATTGAAAGCCATCGAGACATTCGCCACATCGTTGTCGTAGGTTTCCAATTTGCACAGAATGTCATCCGCCCAGTTGATGACTGCTTTCGTTTCGATGAGGCCAGCATCCAATGCCAGCTTCAGCGAAAATGCGGCTTGGGAATAGTTGTTCATTCCAGGATGGTTAGAGCGCCTCGCTCTTCCGCTTCCTTCCCTCGAACAGCAACGTCTCGCGGAACCCGGCGGCCTTTGCCCACTCGATCGCCTTCGGGAAATCCCGGGCGACCTCGCTGGGATGATGGGAGTCCGAGGAAATGACGAGCGGGATGCCGGCGGAGCAGGCGAGTTCGAGAAAACGCGGGGCCGGGTAGGCCTCGGCGCAGGGCTTGTGCCAGCCGGCGGTGTTCAGTTCGATCGCACAGCCGGAGGCGGCGATGGCATCGATGGCGGGCTCGTAGAAGCGATCGAGGTCGCCGCCGGGGATGTGGCAGAACTTTTTCACCAGATCGGCGTGACCGAGGATGTCGAAGAGCCCGCTTTCCGCCATGTCGGCGTAGGCTTTCCAGTAGAGGGTCCAGGCCTCCTCGACGTCGGTTTCCGCCCAGCGGCCAAGCCACTTCGGGTTGTCGAAATCCCAGGTGCCGAGGTAGTGGACCGAGCCGATGAGGTAGTCCCAGGCGTAACGTCCGGCCAGATCCGTGATCCAGCCCTCGCAGCCCGGCAGCCAGTCGCATTCCATGCCGGCCCGGACGGGAATCCGGCCCCTGGCGTGGGCGCGGGCCCGGTCGAGCCACGAAAAATATTCGGGAAGATCACTTTCCAGCATCCGCCAGTTGTCAAAGGGCTCGGGCAGGGCGGGGGCGTGGTCGGAAATGCCGTATTCCGTGACCCCAGCGGCGATTGCGGCGTCGATGAAGGCCTCCGGTTCGCCCTCCGCGTGGAGGCAGAGGGGGGTGTGGGTGTGATAGTCGGCGGGCACGCGGGCGTTTCGGGTTGAACGGATTTCATGAGGGATACTAAAGTGTCCGCACGGTGCAAGAGCGCCGACTCCTCATGTCCTCACTTTCTCCCGAAGTTCCCGCCCTGAATGCCTTCACCCGACCGCTGATCGAGGCGCTGAGCCGTCATCCGAAGCGGATCGTGTTCACCGAAGGGGAGGACCTCCGCGTCCTCAAGGCCGCCGCTCAACTGGTCGCCGCAGAGGCGGCCACGCCGATCCTGCTCGGCGACAAGGACCGCATCCGCGCCCTGGCCGCCGAGCACGGGGTGAAGATGACCTTCATCAACATCATCGACCCCGCGAAGTCGTCGGACTTCGACCTGTTCTGCCAACGCGTGACCAACATGGCGCGCTACCGGGACATGCAGGTCGGCGATGCGGCGGAAATCGTGGCTCGTCCTCATTACTTCGGGGCCCTGATGGTCCAGTATGGCCAGGCCGATGCCCTGGTCGGCGGCAATCAAGCCCTGCCCGCCACCCTGTTTCGAGCGCTGATCCACACGATCAAGCCGGTTGCCAGCGTGCCGAAGATTTTCGGAGCGATGGTGCTCGTCGGAGATCATCTCAAGCACCTCGGCGGAAGCGGCGTGCTGTTCCTCGCCGACTGCGCGCTTTCGCCGCGTCCGGAGATTGACCAGCTCGCGGCGATCGCCCTGGAAACCGGAAAGCTTGCCCACCATTTCCTCGGTCGGAGGACGCACGTCGCCCTGCTCAGCCACTCGACGAAAGGTTCCGCCTCCACGGAAGAAGCGCGACGCATCGTGGCCGCGACAGCGATCGCGAAGGAGGCCGCGGAGAGGCAGTTTCTCGAACTCGACATCGACGGCGAGCTCCAGGCGGATGTCGCCCTCGACCCCGCCGCCGCCGAGGTGAAGCTGGCGGATGCGAAGGTCCGCGCGACTGCGGATGTGCTGGTGTTTCCGAACCTTGATGCCGCGCACATTTCCCTGAAGTTGCTTCAACACGTCGCCGGAGCCCAGGGCTACGGCCAGCTCATCCTCGGTCTCGCCCGTCCTGCGGCTCAAGTGCCCCGGACCGCCAGTGTGGAAACCATTTTCGGCACTGCTGCGGCGGTCGGGGTGGAGGCGATCAAGTATCACCAGATTTTCCCGGACGGAGATCTTTGATTTCCAGCGGCGATCCTGATTTCGGGTCGTCGTGACATTGGGTGAAACGAGCCGGAGACCCCGGGCGTAGCGTGGGTGTTGCTTTTCGCCCATGACTCGTTCGTTGCTTTTCGTCGCCTTGTGCCCGGTCTTTCTGTTGAGCCCGCTCCATGCCGCGCCGGAGGTATTGAAGGTCGGTGATGGAGGGTTCGCCCGTGAACTCACCTTCGATGGCAGGTCGTGGAGGACGACGAGGTTCCTCGCCGGAACGCGGTCGGTGGAGACACGCAGCGAGGAGTTTCACATCCGCATGATGGATGATCGGGAGTGGACGGTTTCCGATTTCGTTTCGGAGGGGAAACCTGTCCTGACGATGCAGGGCGACACCTCCGTCTGGACGGTCCGCTATCGATGGCCGGATGTCGTGCCCAGCGGAGCTCCTGAAACCGTGGAGGTTCGATACCTCGCGAAACCAGGTGACGCCGTTGTTAGAAAAGACATCACGCTGAGTTTCCCCGGAGAAGCAACGGTGGATCGTCTGGAGGTCGAGCGATTCTCCGCAGAAGGCTGCGCCATGCGTGGAGGTCGGGGCGAGCCGGTGTTTCTGGGGGATCGGTGGTTTTTCGGGCTCGAGTATCCCGCCGGCCACAGCCGTCACACCGATGGCAACACGCCGCTGCCGGACAAGCATCATTACGAAATGGTCGGCAACTACAGCTTCGTCGATCTGGATGGCCGCGACCGCGATGCGAAGTCCCGGCCAGGTCTGGTCCGGCTGTTTCATTTTCCGGGCTACGCGGTGAAGTCCGGTGAGCACTGGCAGATCATCAGCAAGACCGCAGTGGCGGGCGGTGGCGTGGATCAGCCGGTCGAGCCGCAGTTTTCCACTTATCTCAAAAAGATCCAGAAGCCGGATCGTTCCTTCACGCACTACAACAACTGGTTCGATCCGGCGGGGAAATCGCTGAAGGGCGACAACTTCGTGAACGTGTATCGCGAGTTCAAGTCGGCCATTTCCCCCTACGGCGTGAAGATCGACGCGATGGTGCCGGACGATGGCTGGCAGAACCGGCAATCGGTCTATGAACCGACGCCGCGCGACTTTCCCGGAGGCTTCGCGGATCTTGTGAAACTCAGCGGGGAACTGCGCAAGGAAGGCACCACGCTCGGTCTCTGGCTGGCGCTCGATGGCACGAACTGCGACGTCAAGTGGGGACAGACCCAGGGTTTTGCCAAGGCCAGCGCGAACAAGTATTTCTCGCAGTACTTCGGCCACTATTCACTCAGCTCGGAGGCCTATCGGACGCGCATGGAGTCGCAGCTCAAGCGGCTCGCCAGCGAGGCAAAGGTCAGCTACTTCAAGCACGACTTCAACCACCTCTCGTATGTCGGTGAGGGCAACGGCCATCCGCCGACCGATCGCCACGGCCATGAGGCGAATGTGGACGCGATGATCAAGATGCT
>JAIXVN010000549.1 GCA_027483005.1 Verrucomicrobiaceae bacterium | reverse complement strand
GTTCGAGAAGGCGACAAAAATACCCGGCCATGAGGGTGGCCACGTAGGATTTCCTCAGGCCCATGTGCCAGTTCGAAACAACCACCTCCTTGAGCGGATGGAGTTCCCCACGTTTGGCCGGAGTCCAGATCAGTTCGGCGGTGAAGAAGAGATCAAGCTTTCCCGCAAAGGGGCTGGCTGGGCGGCGCGCGCCATTGGCCACGGTCTTGATCAAACCAGCACCCTCGGTGAACCAATGGATGATCAGGCTGCTGTCGGTCAGCTTGGTCAACCGGATCAGGATGCCGTGGGTTTGTTCCATAGGGGGGGAGAGAAATGACTAATGACTAATTTCTTAATGACTAATTGAAGTAATGGTAGTCGTCATTCGTCATTCGTCATTCGCCCCGAAGCGACCGAGGGGTTCGACGAGGTTGGCTGGCAGGGGAAACTGCTTTTCATAAATGCCGTCGGCCAGTTGGTTGGCGCGGCTGTAGGCGTCGTGGATCATTTCCAGCTTGGCGTCGAGATTGTCGATGTGGTGCAGGGCAAAGGCCTCCGGCGTGCGCGGCAGGGTTGGCGAGCCGAACTGATACTCGCCGTGATGGCTGGCGATGAGGTGAAGCAGGTGCAGACGTACCGCTTCGCTGGCCGGCTCAAGAGTCAGCCAGCTCTGGGCGGCCGGGGAGTCGGCGACATCCCGCCAGAGCTTGTTCACCAGTTCGATGCCGAGCGGGATGTGGCCGAGCATTTCTCCATGCAGGGAATGGCCCTGGGCGAATCCGCGTTCAGCATACTGGTTTTCCCATAACTTCCCGCAGTCATGGAAAAGCACGCCAGCGAGCAGGAGGTCGCGGTTGAGCTGTGGGTAGGCTCCGCAGATCGCATCGGCGGAACGCATCATCTGCGCGACGTGCTCGACCAACCCGCCGCGACGGGCGTGGTGATTCCTGCGTGCGGCGGCGGCCCGACGGAACTTGGCGCCCTGATTGGTGAGGAAATGATCCGCCAGCGCATGAAGGCGGGGATCGAGCAGGGAGCCACAGAGCGAGACGATCGTTTCCCAATCGCGGCGCTGCTTTTCCGCCGTGGCGGCATCACCGGCATAGAAGGCTTCGAGGTCGTCCCCGGTCAGGCGTTCCCAGGCGATGTGGGTGGCGTTGAGACCGTAGCTGTTCTGGGTCCACTCGGCATCCAGACGCAGGACCGTGCCATCGGCAAAGCCAGAGGCGGCGTCGAACAGCGGGGCGTCCGACCAGGCATTCATGGCAAAACTGCCGGTGGAATCGGCGAAGGTCAGGACAAGATAAGGCTTTCCCGCCTTCGTTTGCCGTGGGCTGCGCGACTGGAGTTCGGCGTCGAGCACGGCAGCCAGGGCCGTTTCACCGGCCTGTTCTTTCAATGAGGCGATCGTCAGGAAATTCACCCCGCCAGCATCACCAATCTCCGGCGGCTGTCACGAACGGATCAGCAGAGCCGCAGCATGTCTTTGACGAACTGTCCCCACAGAAAAACCAGGCCGCGGCGGGAGTATTCGAAATGTCCATCGCCGGTGAGGCGGATGATTCCAGCATCGAGATTGTGCTGCACCTGGAAGCGCATTTCCTCCTCGATCTGCCCCTCGATCAATTCCGGATCAGGCATCCTGAGATCCTGGACCCTGACCCCCACGCTGGCGAGATAGAGGCGGTGGTCGTCGAGGATCTGGTGAAAGCAGTTCCGCTCACAGGGAACGTGATTCCACCTGACTCCGGGGGCACACTTGAGGGTCGGGGAAAAGGGGTAGTTGGTGGTCCGCCAGGTGCGTCCGGACTCGTCGTAGGACGTCACCGAGATGAAGGCGAAGGCCACCTCGCTCTGCTCGCAGAGGCAGACGGCGGCCACGGCCATTTCCTCAGGGTGCCAGAACAGCCGGAAAAACTGCTGCATGCCGGACCAATCCCAGCCGCAGTCCACGACATGCTCGAAACCGGCCTCCTCCATGGCGGCAGCGGCTTCGACCGCATTGGGAAAAAACGCCGGATCAGGCAGCGTCCGGTGCCTCAGCCGGTTGTTCAGGGGCAGACGCATCCGCCGGATCCGCGTCAGCAGTTCGATCCAGGGCAGGAAGAACCACAGCACCACCCCCGCCAGACCGCCCCAAACGCTGCCGGTCAAAAAGCGACCGAAAAAATAACTCGCCACGAGGAAGGTGAAAGCCCCGATCTTCCGCAGCCATCCCCTGCGGGCTGTGCGCAGTGCTACAGCGAGCACGACAAAGCCGAGGACAGTCAGGGTTTCTTGCATGGGAAGGTACTGAAGCGGGAGTCGTGCAACTAGGCGCAGCACTGAATTCCGTCAAGTGGGGCTTTCGCCCGGCAGCGCGCTTGTCCCGACTCTTCCCACGCTCCTCACCGATCCGCAAGCAGTCCTTTGCCCGCAAGGCCGCGTTTCAGCGCCGACGACGCAAGAGCAGCAGGACCCCGATCCCTCCGAGCAAGGCCGCCCGCGGCTCGGGAACGTAGGAGATCACTCCTGTGGAGGCGAAGGCCGAGGTATCCCAGGCCCCATAGGGCTGGACCGCCGCTCCGCTGAAATCAAAGGTGGCTCCGGTGGCTGATCCGGTGAAATTGGCGAGGTCGAAGCTCGTATTGAAATCGATCGTATAGCCGCTGGTCCGGAAGGCGATCGTGCCACCGCTCACGTTCAAGGCTCCGGTGGTGATCAGCTTGTCGTAGGTCAGCGCCCCGGTCGCTCCCATTTCCAGAAGGCCCGAAAGGGCAAGGCTGCCGAGCGTGAGTGTGCCGATGCTGGAATCCGAGTCATTGATCCCGACCGCCAGGGTGCCGCCGCTCGCCACGGAGACTCCGTTGGCGATGCTGCCGGTTCCGCCCAGGGTCGCGGTGTCCGACACTGTGGTGCCGGAGGTGTTCGAGAGGGAGCCGTTGACGAAGAGGGAACCAGCGGAGACCAAGGTGGAACCAGTGTAGGTGTTGGTGTCCCCGAGGGTCTGCGTGCCTGAGCCTGACTTCGCTAGGCTGATGGAACCCGTAATGACGCCGGAGTTCGCGTTCGTGCCAGCGCCATAACTGTAGGTGCCGCTACCTCCGATGGTCAGGGTGGCCGCTGTCGCCGAGCTCACGGTGTTGTTCGAGGCGGAGGCATTGTTGCCGGTCGTTGAATTCAAGCCTGCGATCTGCTGGCTGCGGCCATTGAGATCCAGTGTCCCGAGGTTCGTGCTCGAAGCCTGGCCTAGTGACACCACGGTGCCGGTCGGCAG
>JAIXVN010000403.1 GCA_027483005.1 Verrucomicrobiaceae bacterium | reverse complement strand
GTAACCCGAGGCTTTCACCGCTTCGCCTTCGGGGTCTTGAGGAACTGCTCCACATCCGCCAGCGACCTTGTATTCAGGATGTTCTCGCGCGACAGCCAGCCTTTCCGTGCCAGTCGCACGCCGAGGTGGAGGTAGTGGAGCTGGGCGGTGGAGTGGGCGTCGGGATTGATGGCGCAGAGGACGCCCTTGTCCTTTGCCCGCTTCCACCAGCGCCAGTCCATGTCAAGGCGCATGGGGCTGCAGTTGAGTTCGATGATGGTCCGGGTTTCCGCCGCGCAGTCGATGATCTTGGAATGGTTGACGGCGTAGCCCTCGCGCTTCAGCAGGAGGCGTCCTGTTAGGTGGCCGAGCATGGTGACGTGCTCGTTCTCCATGGCGCGACAGATCCGGGCGGTCATCTCGTCTTCGGACAGGGTGAAGACGTTGTGGACGGAGGCGACGCAGTAATCGAGCTGCGAGAGGATGGAGTCGTCGAAGTCGAGCGAGCCGTCCTTGAGGATGTCCACCTCGGAGCCGGCGAAGAGCTTGAAGCCGGTGTAGGTGGCGTTGAGTGCGCGGATGCTTTCGATCTGGGCAAGGAGACGTTCCTCGTCGAGCCCCCGGGCCTGGAAGGAGGACTTCGAGTGGTCGGCAATGCCGAGATACTGCATTCCTAGTTCCTGGGCGGCCTCTGCCATTTCCTCCAGCGTGTCTGCTCCGTCGGAGGAGGTGGTGTGGTTGTGGAAGGTGCCGCGAAGGTTCTCGATCTCGACGAGCTTCGGGAGATCACCGGATTCCGCCGCCTCGATCTCGCCACGGTTTTCGCGGAGTTCGGGAGCGATGTACCGGAGTCCGAGGGCCTTGTAGATTTCGATCTCGTCGGTGATCTCGGGGGCTTGGCGGATGGAATCCGCCGCCACGGTGAAGCCGTATTCATTGAGCGACCAGCCGTGTTTCAAGGCGCGCTGGCGGATGGCGACGTTGTGCTCCTTGGAGCCGGTGAAATACTGGAGCGCGAAGGGAAACTCGGCGTTGGAGACCGCTCGGAGGTCGCATTGCAGGCCGTTCTCCAGGCGGACCGAGGCCTTGGTGTCGCCGCAGGCGATGATCGAGGAGACAGGCGGGAAGGTGGTGAAGTAGCGGCAGAGCTCGGCGGGCTCCTTGGTGGCGACGAGGAAGTCGAGGTCGTGGACGGTTTCCTTGGCGCGACGGAAGGATCCACAGACGGCGACTCGCGACGCGGCGGGGTGATCGCGCAGCGCCTCGAGGATGTCATCGACCAGCGACGTGATCGTGCCGAGGCGGAAGGTGTCGGCGAAGCTTTCGCGTTGCAGGAGGGCCTCGAGGATCTTCGTCTGGGTCTTCGCACCGAAGCCTGGGAGGCCCGCGACCTTGTCGGCTTCGCAGGCGGCCTTAAGGTCGGCGATGGAGCCGACCGCGAGGGTGTCCCAAAGCGCCTTGATTTTCTTCGGGCCGAGTCCTGAGACGTCGAACAATTCGAAAAGCCCTTCAGGAAATTCGGCGCGGAGTTTCTGATGGAAGGCGAGGGTGCCGGTGGTGGCGAGTTCGTGGAGCTTGTCGCGCAGGGCCTCGCCGATGCCCTTGATGCCGTCGAGTTGGTTGTCGCGAGAGAGCGCGACGATGTCGCCATCGAAGCCACGGACGACCTCGGCCCCCTGACGGTAGGCGCGGATCTTGAAGGGGTTCTCGCCCTTCAGTTCGAGAAGCTGGGCGATTTCATCGAGGACGTCGGCGAGGGTTTCGCGGGTCATTTGAGAAGAAGTGTTCAGGTTCAAGTGTTCAGTTTGAAGGGAGGAGAAGACTCAAGATTCAAGATGTGAAGACACAAGAGAAGAGTGGGAGGGTTTCGACATTCGGAAATTCCTCATTCGTCATTTCTTCTGGCATTTCGGGCACCAGTAGGTGGAGCGCTGGGCCATGACGGTGTGCTGAATCGGGGTGGCGCAGGTGCGGCAGGGCTCGCCTTTGCGCTCATAGACGAAGAGCTTCTGTCGGAAGTAGCCGGGCTCGCCGTCGGACTTGAGGAAATCGCGGAGGGTGGTGCCGCCTTCGGTGATCGAGTCGTGAAGGACGGCGCGGACGCACTCGACGAGCCGGGCGAGGCGGGGCTTCGAGACTTGGTTCGCGGGGGTCTTCGGGAGAATGCCGGCGCGAAAAAGGGATTCGGAGGCGTAGATGTTGCCGACGCCGACGACGATTTTTGCATCCATCAGGGCGACCTTGATTGGGATCGACTTCCGTTCGAGTGCTCCAGCAAGCGCCGCCGTGGTGAAGTCGTCACCGAGGGGTTCCGGGCCGAGGGTTTCCAGCAGCGGATGCTTCAAGGGATCGCCGGAGGGCAGATGCAGGACGATGCCGAAGCGGCGCGGATCATGGTAGCGGAGCTGGCGTCCGGTGCTGAGCGAGAGGCCGACGTGGTCGTGGGTTTTCCAGTCGGAAGAGGGATCGATCACCCGGAGGCTGCCGGACATGCCAAGATGGATGAGAAGCGAGGCTCCATCGCTGAGGTCGACGATCAGATATTTCGAGCGGCGTCTAACAGAAGTGACCTGTTTCCCTCCGATCGAGTCGATGGAATCGGAAATGGGCTGACGCAGATCGCGACGACGAAGGATGACTTCGGTGAAGCTGGCCCCGACGAGGTGGGGTTCGATCCCGCGGCGGGTGGTTTCGACTTCAGGGAGTTCGGGCACGGTGTCAGCGGAGGATGTAGGCGACCACGGCGACCACGTGGCAGGCGCTGCCGCCGAGGACGAAGAGGTGCCAGATGGCGTGGTTGAACGGGAGATTCCGCCAGGCGAAGAAGAGCGTGCCGAAGGTGTAGGAGCAGCCACCGGCGACGAGCCACCCGATTCCGGCAGCAGGCAGGGCCTTGGTGAGTGGGCCCATGACGAGCAGCACCAGCCAGCCCATGGCGATGTAGAGCAGGGTGGAGATCCAGTGGTCCTTCTTGCCCTTGAAGACGGATTTCACGATCACTCCGGCGAGGGCGAGAAACCAGACGACACCGAGCAAGGTCCAGCCACGCGGGCCACTGAGGGTGACCAAGGTCAGGGGGGTGTAGGAACCGGCGATGAGGAGGTAGATGCAGGCGTGGTCGAGCCACTGGAAAAAGGCCTTCGCACGATGCCCGCTGAGCGAGTGGTAGAGGGTCGAGGAAGAATAGAGCAGGATCAGCGTGGTGCCGAAGATCGTGACCGAGGCCATCTGAAGCGACTCACCTTTCGAAGCGAGGATCATGACCACCAGCGCGACGATGCTCAGAACAATGCCGAGGCC
>JAIXVN010000352.1 GCA_027483005.1 Verrucomicrobiaceae bacterium | reverse complement strand
TAGGCCCCAAGTCCGGTGGCCACCATCCACGGCAGGCCGCCGATCAGGTGCTGGCGCATGGCGATGGTGGAGCCAGCGAGCAGAGCCATTCCCAACAGCATGAACCCGTAGGTCGCCATCAGCGCGAGGCGGTTGTTGCGGATGAGATTGAGGAGCGCGAGGGCAACGAGCGACCCGACTGCCACTGGGATCTCGGTGCGGGTGAAGAGGCCGGCCTGATCCGCGCCATGGCCGAGGCTCTTGAAAATTTCCACGCCGTAGTTGTCGCGGAAATCCCGGAACGCGGTGAGGAAGAAGTAGAAGGCAAACAGGGCCACGAGACCGGGAGCGAAGCGACGAATGAAGGCGCGTCGGGCGGCCTTGTCCATCGGAGCACGAAGCACCCGCGCGGCGCGGTCGGCGGCATCCGGCGGCGGCAGGGATGAGAGCAGGTAGACCGAAAGGATGAACACCGGAATGAAAAGTGCCCCGGCTGCGAACGGCATCCAGGATTCACTGATGCCACCGGATTTCATCAGCCAGCGGCCGACGTCCTTCACCATCGCGCTGGCGATGATGAACGAGCCGCAAAGGCCAGCCAACACGAAGTCCGAGCAGCGTCGTCCTTCCAGATAGGCCACCACGAGCCCCCACACCATGCCGAGCGGCAGGCCATTGAGGAAGATGGCGATGACTTTCCAGGAGCCTGGAAGCACCGCGAAGAGCAGCAGGGCGAGCTCAGCGAAAAGGATCAGCCCAACAAGTGTGAAGGCGCGTCCGGACTGCTTCGTTTCCGAACAGATCTTCACGCCGAGATATTTCGATACCGTGTAGCCAAGGATCTGGCTGAGCACGAAGGCCGTCTTCAGTGCGACCGCTCCGCCGACAAACATTTGCCCATCGAAGGCGGCGGCCGTGAAGGGCCGGCGGAAGGCATATATCGAGAAATAAGCCGAGAATGCCGCCAGTGCCGCGAACAGGGCAAAAACGGGCGATGGCAATGTCGAGAGCCAGCGGGTCAAAGCACGGCTGTTCGGATCAGGACTCACGGAAGGCACGCTTTTGAAGCTGAATGGTTGAGGGTCGTTTGTCGATTGCTGGAAACCAAACGGCCTTGGCAGTTCCGCGAGATAAGATGTTTTTTCCGTCACAACGATCAGGGCTTTTGTGGGGTGACGGCGCAGCAAGGCCGGCAGGTCGAGACCGACGAGCGGCTGCAGCATTTCATCCGAGAGCGAGGTCGACCATGTCACCAACGCCAAATAGATTGGCAGTTTGCCAATTTCGCCGCAGTCTCACCTCAGGCATGCCAGGGAAGGGAAAGAGTGGAGTTGCGATCCGCGACCTCAAGAAACGCTACCGGGTGGGCATCCGCCTGCTCGATTGGTCGCAGGGCTTTGGATACCGGCTCTTTCCAGGCATTCTGGAAGTGGCGCGATCGGGACATGACCTGGATCTCGTCTTCGAGCACCCGAGTGGCGGTGACATCGCCCCGATCCGGATCGATGAGGATTGGGACGGGGATGGTCTGCTGGTGTATCGTTACACCGCGAAGGAGGCGAAGAGCTGGCTGAAGCGGGGCATCAAGGTGGTGAACCTGAGTGCCGAGCAGCCGGCGAACGGTCCCCATTTCCCTCGTGTGACGCTCGACAATGAAGCAGCGGGGGCGATGGCGGCGCGCCACCTGATGACGCTTGGATTGCAGCGCTTCGCTTTCTGGCATGATCCGCATCGGCGTTACTCGATGGAAAGGCTGGAGGGCTATCGGCAGGAGTTGAAGCGCGAGGGTTTCGAGACCCAGGTTCTTGAGATTCCCTCCTCCCACTACTCCGACGAAGAGCGGGCGAAGCGGAATGAGACGCTTGGTTGGAAATTGCTGGCCAAGCTGGATCCGCCGACCGGGCTCTTTGCCAAGGATGACATCTCGGCGGTCTGCGCGATGCAGGCCCTGGGAACGCTTGGCCTGCGCTGCCCGGAAGACGTGCCGCTGGTGGGGGTGGCCGATGACGCGATTTACTGTCACCTCACACGACCGGCCTTGAGCAGCGTGAGATTCCCCGGACGGACCATCGGCAATCAAGCGATGCAGTTGCTCATTTCCATGATGAACGGTGAGCACGTCGCGGATGACACCCGCATCCGGATTCCACCGAGCCAATTGGCGGTGCGGGAAAGCAGCGGGCTGGTGGAGCTGCCGGATGAAGTGGTGACGAAGGCGATGAGATTCATCCGCGCAACGGCCCAAGAACGTGGGGTCAGCGTGGATGAGCTTTGCCGAGCGGCAGGCGTCTCCCGTGAACTTCTGCGGCAACGATTTCAAACCACGCTCGGGCGGACCCCGAAAGAGGAGATCGACCGACAACGCGCCCAGGCCGTCTGCAATTTCCTGCGTCAGACGAAGTGGACGATCGATCGGATCGCCGCACATCTTGGATTCGGCGCGGCGGATGAGTTGTGTCGATTTTTCAAGCGAACCATGGAGATCACTCCTGGAGAGTATCGCAGGAGCGGAAGTTCGACGCGATCGCAGTGACTGGAATCAAGGGGCCTGGGCGACCCTCAGGCGGGCGAAGAGCTGGGCATTCGAGTCTTTCGGAATCAAGACGATGACCGTGTCGGTCGCACCGCCATCGAGCACGGAGATGCTGGCATTTCCTGGATCGACGGCAGTCGTCCACGATTCTTGAAGGTCATGGTTGAACTCAACGATTGGATTGAGGAACGCGGAGAGATCGGTGCGTTTGAAAGTGAAGACCAGATTCTGTCCTGAAAGCTCCACCAAGGGTCTGACCGAGGGCGAGTGCGATCCGGGGTTGGCGGGATTCGGCTCGCTGCCGAGCACGAACTCGATGCCGTTGGGCAGTCCGTCGCCATCGGGGTCCGCATCGAAGGCGGCGGCGAGACCGTTGAGTCCCTTGTCGCTGGTCCATTGCGAATAGACCGAGGTGTAAACCAGTTCGAGGGCGTTGCCGTTGGTGCGCAGCGACCAGGCACCGGTGCCGTTGAAAGCGGTGGTGTTGACTGTCCAGTTCGAGGCGGTGAGGCCGGCCAGAGGGCTGCCAGCAGTGGCGATGACGAAGGACTTGTTGCCCTCGGCGAAGTTCGTGAGACCGGAGGTATTGAGGTTCACGGTGAACTTCGATGCCTGGGTGGCGGTGATGGAAATCGCGGTGGCGGTGACGGTGTCATGTCCGGCTCCGGCAGTGCCGGTCCAGTTGGAGAGATCGAGGGCGTAGGTGGATCCAGGGGCAAGGGTCAGCGCATTTGCGACCGCCAGCGTGCCGACGGCTTCATTTCCCGGAGCGAGGGAGCCGTTCAGGGTGACGGGTCGGTTGACGCTGCCGCTGCCTCCGAGGGTGGCGGTCGGAGCCACCGTGACCGCGTTGGCGGAGGAGGCGAGGGAGCCATTTACGAGCAGCTT
>JAIXVN010000437.1 GCA_027483005.1 Verrucomicrobiaceae bacterium | reverse complement strand
TCTTGGCACCGAGTTCGGAGTCTCGGTCGGAGCTTCGGGAGCGGTGGAAACCCACGTCCTGGAGGGACAGGTCGAGGCCACCTCCGCAGGGGGCAGCAAGGTGATCCTGAACAAGGACGACGGACTCCGCTTCGCGAATGGAGGATCGGAACGGATCAGCTCGGGGACGGGGTCGTTCTACACCGTGCTTCCGCCGCGTCACCAGGCACGTCCTTCGTGGGTGCATTGGTCGTTCGAGGGGGGATCGGACATGGAAGTCCCTGGTCGCTCGGAGGGGTTCGAAGGCGCGTCGTTTTCCCTGAAGCTCGCAGGCCTGGCACCGGGGTCGAAGCCCGCTCCCGAGCCCGGCGTGTTTGGTGGCGGATTGTCCTTCGATGGAAAGGGCTCCTACGCGGAAAGCGAGTTCAAGGGGATCGGCGGAAAGGCTCCCCGAACCGTCTGTTTCTGGGTGAAGGTCCCGACCGATTTCTCCTCCAGCGAAGGATATGGGATCCTCTCCTGGGGCAGGTTCGAGGCCCTGAACCCCGGCGGAACCTGGCAGATCTCGGTCAACCCCGAGGCGCTCGATGGGCCGATCGGAAGATTGAGGGTCGGGGCGCATCGGGGCCAGGTGATCGGCTCCACCGACCTGCGTGATGGGAAATGGCACCACGTCGCGGTCGTGATGTATCCGGGATCGAATCCCGACGTCGGCAAGCACGTCCTGCTTTACGTCGATGGCGCGCTCGACGAGGTTTCCCAGAGGGCCCTGCGTGAGATCGACACCGAGATCGGAAACGCCGATCACGGGGTGTGGCTGGGTCGAAACGTCAGCCACGACGGTCGCAAGGACCGCCGCGAGGATGGGGGCTTTTTCCGTGGCTCCCTCGACGAGGTCTTCATCTTCGGAGCCGCGCTTTCCTCCGAGGAGGTGCGACAGTTGATGAAGACCAACCAGGTTCCCCGCTAGTCTGTTAGATCAGGAAATAGATCGCGAGTGCCAGTCCTCCGACCCAGACCGCTCCGATGTGGGCGATGCTCAGGGTGCGTGAGCCGGGGCTTTCCGATGGATCATCGGGATTCGCGCCAAACAGGGAGTTCCACTTCACCAGCATCATGCCGCCGAGGCCAAGCCAGAAGAGAATGAAAAGGCTGATGCCGATCTTGATGACGATCATGAGAATGTTTGGGAACGGCGGGACAGTCCTGCCCCGCCATCCCTCATGCAAGTGGTTTTGCTGGACCGCTGGTGAATCAGGCCATCAAGGCCGCCAGACGTAGCGCAGTTTCCACCTGGATCCGCCGAGATAGGAAGGGTCGTGCGGTGGCACCTCGAAGGTCCCGAGATGCTCCGCGCCGAGCTTTTCAATGGTCCGCTGTGAGGCCAGGTTTCCCGTATCGGTTGTCAGGATCGTTTCCGGATAAAGCGTTTGAACGAACCTGGCCACCGCCCGGCAGGCCAGACCCGCCAGGCCTTGGCCGCGATGCTGAGGATCGACCGCATAGGCGATGTGGCCGGCGTAGAGCCTGACGTGATCGCTGTGGCCGATGCGGACATTGAGATAGCCACAATCGACCCCGTCCGCCCGGAGGATCCGAAAGTGATACGAGGGCACGATCCCGAATTCCGGCTGGCCGGGCAGGATCGAGCGGTAGTCGAGACGCACCCCGCCATGGGCGAGGTCGCGCGGGGGCAGGGGAGGGGTCGATCTGCTCAAGCCGTGGCTTCCTTCACCCGCGCCAGCACTTCGGTGTAGGCCTCCATGACGCCTCCGAGGTCGCGACGGAAACGGTCCTTGTCCATTTTCTCGCCCGTCTTCAGGTCCCACAACCGGCAGCCGTCCGGGCTGATCTCGTCGGCCAGCACGATCGTCTTCGGGTCGGAAAGCAGGCGGCCGAACTCCAGCTTGAAGTCCACCAGCTTCAGTCCGCACTTCGCAAAGAAGTCGATGAGGATGCCATTCACCTTCAGGGCGGACTCGCGGAGAAAGGCGACCTCCTCCGCCGTGGCCAGCTTCAACTCACGGATGTAGTCGTCATTGATCAGCGGATCGCCAAGCTCATCGCTCTTGATGCAGAACTCGATGATCGGGGTGGAGAACGGCAGTCCTTCCTCCAGCCCGGTGCGCTTGCAGAAGCTGCCGGCGGAGAAATTTCGGATGATGACCTCCACCATGAGGATCTCGACCTTGCGGACCTCGACGTTGGTGTCGTCGATCTGGCGGACGAAATGGGTCGGCACGCCCTCTTTTTCGAGAAATCCATAGATCAGGGTGCTGATCGCGTTGTTCAGGCGACCCTTGTCCTCGAACTGGGCTTTTTTCTCGCCATTGAAGGCGGTGGCGTCGTTCTTGAATTCCATCCGGAGCACATTCGGATCCTCGGTGGCCCAGAGACGCTTGGCCTTTCCTTCATAGAGCGGAGTCATGGACCGGGTTTAGGAGGACGCCCGGAGGTGGTCAAGCCCGCTGCATTGGCCCTTCCCATCCGCCCGGTAGGCCGGTAGCGTCGAGCCACATGGTCCGCCGTTGCCTGATCCCTCTCGTCCTTGCCCTTGCCCTCGCCTGGGGCCAGGAACCTGCACCCGCTCCTGCGCCGACGGTTCCCCCGGTGGCTCCTGTCGGGCCATCGCCCGCTCCTGCTGCCGTCACGCCGCCTGCGCCAGCGGTGGAGCCTTCCTCGACGGTCCAGGACGATGCCACCAGGGTCTCGATTCTCGGCTATCACGATTTCTCCGAGTCGCTGCCGGAGACCGCCATGCGGATCCGGACCTCGAAGTTCCGCAAGCAGATGGAGGCCATCAAGCAGCTCGGCCTCACCGTCATCTCCCTCGACGACTACCTCGCCTGGAAACGCGGTGAGAAAAGCCTCCCGGAGCGCTGCGTGCTGCTGACTCTCGATGACGGCTGGAAGTCCGTTTACACCGACGCGTTTCCGGTCCTCAAGGAGTTCGGCTACCCGTTCTCCCTCTATCTCTACAAGAACTACGTCGATGGCGGTGGCAAGGCACTCAGCACCGTGATGATCCAGGAAATGATCAAGTCCGGGGCCTCGATCGGCAGTCACTCGGTCACCCATCCCTTCCCCGGCGACGTGAAGTCACGGGTGAAGAAGGGTGCCGATGCCCTCGATGCCTACCTGCGCAGCGAGATGGGCGAGTCCCAGCGGTTCCTGGAGTCGAAGTTCAACCGCAAGGTGAACACCTACGCCTATCCCGGCGGCTTCCACCTCGAGGAGATGTTCAAGCTCGCCGACGAGTTCAAGTATGTCTCCCTGTTCACGGTGATCCCCGGAAAGGTGAAGCGCAGCACGCCGGACAAGACCACCCCGCGCTACATGATCCTGGGCAACTACGACAAGGTCTTCGAAATGGCCACCAGCTTCCGTGATGGCGGCGCGGCTCCGGGCTCCGGAGTCGTAGGCGTGCCTGCCTCGACCCCGGTCCCGGTCTCCCCGCAGGCGGGTGAGGTCGTCAATTCAAGGCTGCCGCTGATCTCCGTCGATCTGGTCACCATCGCGGACCTCGACCCCGCCACGCTGGTCATGAAGGTGGCCGGCTTCGGCGAGGTTCCCGCCCTGTTCGACCCCGCTTCCAAGCGTCTTTCCTGGCGCGTGAACCGCAAGCTTCGCCAGTCCTCTTGCCAGGTCAGCGTTTCGTGGAAGGATACCCACGGCAAGCCTCCCGAAATCCCGCTCCGCTGGTCGTTCTCGATCGACAAGGACGCCGCCTATCTTCCGGAAGACGCGCAGTAAGAAAGCACGAAATTCTAAGCACTAAATTCGAAACGGAAGACTCTTCCACCGATCACTGATCACCGCTCACCCGGCACCACTCTCCCATGTTCAATTCCCTTTCCGACAGCCTCGACAACACCTTCCGCAAGCTCCGCGGACTCGGACATATCTCCGAGAAGAACATCTCCGATGCGCTCAGCGAAATCCGCATCGCCCTGCTGGAGGCCGATGTGGAGTTCGGCGTCGCCAAGAGCTTCATCGCCAAGGTGAAGGAAAAGTCTGTCGGCGTGGAAGTGCTGAAGTCGATCAAACCCGGCGAACAGATCGTCAAGATCTTCCACGACGAACTCGCCGCCCTGCTCGGTGGCGATCAGGCCCCGCTCGATCTCAATCCTCCGGCCCGCATCCTCATCTGTGGCCTCAACGGTGCGGGAAAGACGACCACTTCGGCCAAGCTTGCGCTGCGTTTGAAAAAGGAAGGCCGCCGACCGCTGCTCGTCGCCTGCGACCTCTATCGCCCCGCCGCGATCGACCAGCTCGCCACGCTCGCGAAGCAGATCGATGTGCCGGTTTACACGCCCGATGCCTCCGAGACCGATGTGGTGAAGGTCGCCAGGGACGCCCTCGCCTGGGCCGAGAAGGAAAACGGCACCGTGATCCTTTTCGACACCGCCGGCCGTCAGGAAATCGATGAGAAGCTCGTCGCCGAACTCAAGCGCCTTCACGACTTCGTCAAGCCCAAGGAAACCCTCCTCGTGGCCGATGCCGCCACCGGCCAGCAGGCGGTGTCCGTCGCCCAGCACTTCGATCAGGCCGTCGGCATCACCGGCATCATCCTGACGAAACTCGATGGCTACGCCCGAGGCGGTGCCGCGCTCTCGATGCGTTCCGTCACCGGCAAGCCGATCAAGTTC
>JAIXVN010000279.1 GCA_027483005.1 Verrucomicrobiaceae bacterium | reverse complement strand
GTCCGGCATCGGCGGGACTTCCAGCAGCAGGTGGAAATGATTCGACATGATGCAGTAGGAAAGCACGTGGCAGCCGGAGAAGTTTTCCTGCATGCGCATGAACTTGCGGAACGTCTCGCGCTCCTCATCGCCAAGCACGAACCGCCGGTCCACCACGCGGGAAATGCAGTGGTAGATCGCCGGTTTCTCCAGCGAATCCTTCCAGGGAGCGAGCCAGCGGGAGCGTCTCATGCCCCAACTCTCGATACCCAGGCGACATAAGCAAGTGGAATCTCTGTAAAATGTCTGTCCCTTTGAAAAAGAGGATAGTGGACCCTGTATTCAAATCAGAGGCTTCACAGGACTTCTCAGTCGCCTCCTCAAACGCCAAGACCCCAATCCAGAATCACTGGACTGGGGTCTTGGCGGAGAGGGAGGGATTCGAACCCTCGGTGAGTTTAACCCCACGTTCGATTTCGAGTCGAGTGCGTTCAACCGCTCTGCCACCTCTCCGTTTGGGGGCGGCAGATTACCACTCCGAGCCGCCCTGTAAAGCCCTCAATCGGGAAAAACAATCGCCCGGTGTCCGTCGAGGATCGTCCGGTCATGGACGTGGTAGCGGATGCCTTTCGCCAGGGCGCTGCGCTCACAGTCACGGCCGAGCCTCACGAGATCCGCCGGGCTGTGGAAATGCTGCACCCGCTCGACCTCCTGCTCGATGATCGGACCGGCATCGAGTTCGCTGGTGACATAGTGGCAGGTGGCGCCGATCAGTTTCACCCCGCGCTCGTGGGCCTGCTTGTAGGGATTCGCGCCGATGAAGGCGGGCAGGAAGCTGTGATGGATGTTGATGATTTTCCCGGAGAACTCCTCACAGAACCAATCCGGAAGGATCTGCATGAAACGGGCGAGCACGATCAACTCGACCTTCTGTTCGACCAATTGGTCGCGCAACTCGAGAAAGCCTCGCTCGCGGCGCTCACCGTCCATCTCGACGAGATTGAAACGAAAGCCGGCCCGCTCGGCCACGGCTCGGCAGACGTCGCGATTGCCGATGACCGAAGTGATCTCGACCGGCAGCTCGTTCAGTTCAGCCCGCCAAAGCACCTCCTGGAGGCAGTGATCCGTCTTCGTCACCAGCACGGCCGTACGCATGCGGAACGGCAAGCGGCGGAAATGCCAGTCCGCCTTCAGCGAGCGACCGAGAGTTCCAAACCCCTCAATGAAATCTTCAGGATCGACGTCGAGTTCGGAGGTTTCGATTTCCAATCGCGCGAAAAACTTACCACCCAGCTTGTCGGAAAACTGCGCGAACTCTACCAGGTTGCCTCGATGTCCGGCCACGTAGGTGGCGACTTTCGCAACAATCCCCGGTTGATCGGGGCAGCTCAGTTTCAGGATCAGTCCGGCTCGGGGCATGGCCCGCGAAGCATGAGTGGCGGGAAGCCACCTCGTCAACCGCCCAGAATGTTCACTGAGCCAGCAAGCACGGACGACGTGGTGAGTTCAAGCCACCTGAGCCAGAGCAAAATCAGCTGGAGATGCCGAGGCTCCTGAAAACAAAGCGGTCCCAGCGAAATCATCCTCACACGCAGGCAAGGCCAGCCCAACCATGAGAATCGGCAATCGGCTCGAGCCTCCCCCTGCCACCACCTCGGAAACCGCTTCAGCTGTCACAAAATCCTGCCAGCCAGGGGCGCCCTCTTGGTGCCTTTCTCGTTCCAGGCCCGCGATCGGAAGTGCTGTGGGTCGTAGAAAGGCCATCGCGTTGAGGATTTGAGATGCGAATAGGTTTTCTCGATATGGTTCGAAACTGTCAATGATCAATATTCCCGAAGTAAACTGAGGCCCTCAAGAATCATGGATCATAACAGATTGTTCCGTTCCACGAGGAGGATTACGGGAAATTCGCGCTCGTCATGACCCTACACGCCCACTCCCCGGTCATCGAGGCCTCGTCCGCGTCCTTTCCCCAACCATCAAAAACCCGAAAGGCAGTTGCCTGGAAAGCCGGATGATGCACCCGGGAGAGTCGGTTCCCGGGCATGAACCAGATCACCTCGGGATCTTCTGACCTTCGTCGTTCATGAAGCGGTCGAGCGGCGCGGACTGAACCCGCTTCAGACCGATGATGATGGATCGGGCATTGATCCAGGCACCATCGCTGTTGGTGTGGGTGCCCTTGTCGGCGAAGAGTTTTTCCACGGCGGTCTTGTCCATGGAGTCGTAGGTTCTGGCGACGATTTCCGAGAGATCGACATAGGCCGCACCTTCGGCTTTCGCGCAGGCTTCGATCCATTCGCGCCATCCATTCCAGTCATGCACGAACTTGCCATCCGGCCCGAATTTCAGATGGGGAATCGGCGAGCAGAGGACAACCTTCGCGCCCTTCGCCCTGGCGGTGCGGACGAATGTTCTCAGATACCAGCCGAAGGAGTGGACCTCCTCGACGCTGCCATCGGGCTTGGTGATCTTCTCAACCTCGTCACCGATGCCCTTGATCGAGCCCCGGAACTTGCCCCTCTCGTCAAGCGGACCGACGTCGTTGTGGCCGAACTGGATGATCACGAAGTCATCCTTCTTCAACCCATCGACGATCTCCTGCCAGCGGCCTTCATTGTAGAACGTCCGCGAGGAGCGGCCACCGATGGCGCGGTTGACGACGTTGATCTTTTTCGGGTCAAAAAAGCCGCCAAGATCCTGACCCCAGCCGCGCATGGGGGAATTGCATTTTACGGTGGAGTCGCCCGCGATCCAAAGGGTAGGCAGTCCATTGTTGCCGGCTCTTTCCTTCGCTGCGCCCCGATCGTCGACGACGGGGCGATCGTCCTCCTGAGCCACCACCAGGGAGCACAAAAGAACGAGAAATCCATGAAGGCAGAGAGCGAAACGACTGAGGTAGATCCTGCCAACGAGCGCATCCATGGATGGACCCTAGCGGTCACTCGGTTGGGCCGTCCATCCCCCTCTCGGGTATTGCCTTTCGCCGCCGGGCTGGACCCGGTCGGAAAATCTGCTGTTCTTGTGATCCAATTCCAACCAAACAGCGGATCATCCTTGCCATGAAATTCCTGCCGACAGCCCTCATTCCCGGGTTCCTTGCCGTGATGGCGGTCCTCTCCCCGCCTGCCGCCATGGCGGCCAATGTCTGGGAATCCATTGCGCGCGTGGAGTTCCGGGTTGCGGATTCCAATCGCAATGGAGGAATCGG
>JAIXVN010000509.1 GCA_027483005.1 Verrucomicrobiaceae bacterium | reverse complement strand
GCCGCCGTTCGACTTGCGGAAAGCGCTGACTCCCTTGATGCCGAGGGCGATCGCCACGATCAACGCGGCCTTGTCGGCATGCGGGGGCAGGAAGAACCACAGAATGGTGAAGGCGATGCCGAGCAGGATGTGGGCGATCGGATCACTGATCAGGGTCTCGCCGAGGGTCAGGCGGTCCTTGCGGGTTCGTTCCAGAACGACGACTTCCGCCGTGTCGTTGGTCGCCACGCCGGAGCGGGCGGTTTTCCAGATGTTGAAGGCACAGAGGCCGAAGCCGGCGAGGTAGAGGAACCCGCCGAACGAGCGCAGGCCGTAGAAGATCTGGATGCTCTCAAGTGTTTCCACGAACTTGTATTTCAGTGTGGCTCCACCTGGATTCGCCTCACCGAGCATCAGGCCCTGCATGATGCCGGCGCTCCACATGGCGACCACGTAAAGAAGGATGCCCACCAGTCCGATCCAGAAGTGCATGTTGGCGAGCGACTGTGACCAGAGCCTGGTCTTCCAGAGCCGCGGGGCGAGCCAGTAGAAGAGTCCGGCGGCCATGAAGCCGTTCCAGCCGAGGGCCCCGGCGTGCACGTGACCGATGGTCCAGTCGGTGTAGTGGGAAAGGGCGTTGACGGCGCGGATCGAAAGCAGCGGGCCTTCGAAGGTGGCCATGCCGTAGAAGGTGATGCCGGCGACGAAGAACTTGATCACCGGATCCGTGCGGAGCTGGGCCCAGGCCCCGCGCAGGGTGAGAAGGCCGTTGAGCATGCCACCCCAGGATGGAGCCCACAGCATCAGCGAGAAGAGCATGCCGAGGTTCTGCAGCCAGCGTGGCAGGTCGGTGTTGAGAAGGTGGTGCGGACCGGCCCAGATGTAGATGAAGACAAGGGACCAGAAGTGGACGATCGAGAGGCGATAGGAGTAGACCGGCTTGTTCGCCGCCTTCGGGAGGAAGTAATACATGATGCCAAGCACCGGCGTGGTCAGGAAGAAGGCCACGGCGTTGTGGCCATACCACCACTGCACAAGGCCGTCCTGAAGGCCTCCAAAGATCGGGTAGGAGTGGGTGAAGGAGGTTGGCAGCGAGAGGTGGTTGACGATGTAGAGCATCGCCACCGTGACCACTGTCGCGATGTAGAACCAGAGCGCAACGTAGAGCGATGGCTCATTGCGTTTCGCCAGGGTCCAGAAGAAGTTGATGGCAAAGACCACCCAGATCACGGCCACCGCGATGTTGATCGGCCAGATGAGTTCGGCGTATTCCTTGCCGCGGGTGAGTCCGGCGGGAAGGGTGATGGCGGCGGCGACGATGATGAGTTGCCAGCCCCAGAAGTGGAGGTTCGACAGGAGATCGGACGCCATCCGTGCCTTGCACAATCGCTGGGTGGAGTAGTAGATGCCGGCGAAGACCATGTTGCCGACGAAGGCGAAGAGCACCGCATTGGTGTGGAGTGGACGGAGGCGAGCAAAGGTCAGGAAGGAGATTGCGTCGCCCTTGAACAGGCCGAAGGAGAGGGCTTCGACAAACTTGCCGTTCATCTGCCACCACGAAAGCTGGGTGGCGATGATCACGCCCACCAGCATGCCCACCAGGCCCCAGATGATGGAGGCGGACATGAAGCGGCGAACGGAGGTGTCGTCGTAGGTGATGGTGGTGGTAGTGCTCATGGGAGGGAAGGAGGGTTGTTGGGCATCACCGAGGAAGTCGGGGTGGCGTGGATCGGAATGAGGTCGAGAGGCAGCAGGGAGTCGCGTTCCGGGCTTGATCGCCTGGAGCGCCAACGTTCGGCCGCGAAGCAGGCGATGAAGATCCCGGTCAGGCAGGCGGACACGAGGACGGTGAGGGCGATGACATTCATGAGGCTGATGGAGCGATTTCATCAGGTATCACGCGGCGGTGCTCGGCGCGGCTTGCTCAAGAGTGGTCGGATTTTCTCGCCAATCCGCGGACTGAGGCGAATGGCGGGTTTCATTCCATTCGAGGAACAGGTCACTGATCACTCCCGGCAGCGAGGATTCCGGGAAATGCTCCGGATTGATCACTGCGTGGCAGTTTCCTGCCTCATCGGACGGAGGATCGATGACGATGCGGAAGGCGGCCTCGACGTCACGCGTGGCGATTTCAGCGAGCGGGTGATCGATTACGACATGGCCGCGTTCCGCGAAGGCACGGAGGATCTTCTTGATGCCGCAGGGACCGGAGGGCGGGCAGTTCGGACAGGGATCACCAAGGCCGAGGAAGCCGCGCAGGCCCCGATCGGCGGCGATTTCGGCGATCAATTCGTCGGAAACGGCGAGCCACCGGTCCTGCGAGGCGTCGTCATAGCGGTTGAGGTAGCCCGCCACGAGTGGGGCGTAGCGGACTTTCGACCGATGGGTGATGATCACGGAAACCGCGTCCATGGGGTCGCTGGATCCGGAAAGAAGCCAACGATGGAACGCTTGGATAGTTGCGCGCAGCATGGGGCGCATGCTCCTGACCTTTGATCGTTCTGGCTCCGCATCGCTTCTTCAAGAGCGTGCGGATTTTGTCGGGAGTTCTTGTCCGCTGGCGGTTCTTCGTGAGTCGTGAGGCTCCTCAATACCGCATCACCCTGGAAAGGAAGCGCTGGCAGATCGGTGAGGTGGGGTTTCCGAAGACCTGGGAAGGGGGGCCGCTTTCCTCGATGTGTCCGGCGGCGAGAAAGGCGACGTGGTCGGCGACGGCGCGGGCGAAGCCCATCTCGTGGGTGCTGAGGATGATGTTCTGGCCCTCGGCGGCGAGTTCCTGGATCAGCTCCAGAACCTCGGCGGTCATCTCGGGATCGAGGGCGGAGGTGGGCTCATCAAGGAACAGGATGCGTGGCCCGGCGGCGATGGCGCGCGCGATGCCGACGCGCTGCTGCTGGCCGCCGGAGAGTTGGGAGGGGAGCTTGTCGGCGTGGTCGATGAGTCCGAAGCGGTCGAGTGCGGCGCGGGCGGTGGAAAGGGCTTCGGTCGGGTTCTGTCCATGCACCTTCTCCAATGGAAGTGTTAGATTCCTCAATGCACTGAGATGAGGGAAAAGATTGAACTGCTGAAAGAGGAAGCCGTTTCGACGGCGGTGGGTGAGCAGGCCATCAGCGTTTTCCGGCAGTGCTTCTCCGAGCAGGCTGACCGCTCCGGAGCTCGGAGTTTCCAGCCCGCCGAGGATGCGCAGGAAGGTGCTCTTTCCGCCGCCGGAAGGGCCGATGAGGCAGAGGACGCGGGCCGCCGGGACCTCGATCGAGAGATCCTGCAAAGCGACGTGCGCGCCGTAGTGCTTGGTGAGGGAGGTGACGCTAAGTTTCATGGCGGAAGCGTCGTTCGAGGCGGAAGGAGATGAAGGCGATTGGAGCTGTTAGAGCGAGATAGCCGAGCGCGAGGGGAACATAAGCTTCGAGTCCGCCGTAGGTTTGCGAGGTGTAGGCCTTGGCTTGATAGGCGAACTCCTGCACGCCGATCACACTGAGCAGCGAGGAGTCCTTGATCAGGGAAACGAACTGCCCGGCGAGGGCGGGAAGCACGCGACGCAGAGCCTGCGGAAAGATCACGTAGCGCTGGATTTGAAAAGGCGTGAAGCCCACCGCACGGGCCGAGTCCCACTGCGCGCGCGGGATGCTGTCGACTCCGCCACGAAGGATTTCTCCAAGGTAGGCACCCTCGAACAGGGAAAGCAGGATCACGCCGATGACGAGCTTGTCGTTCCAGCCCCAGCTTTCAAAGGTGCGCGAAAACAGGGGCGCGAAGATCACGAAGTAGCCGACGAGGAGTTGGACAAGAAGCGGGGTCTCGCGGACAAACTCGAGGAACAATCGGCAAGTCCATTTCACCACCGGGAGTCCACAGCGCTGGCCGAAGAGCAACAGCAGCCCGACCAGCGCGCTGCCTGCAAGTGCCCCGAGTGACAGCAGGATCGTCGTTCGCCAGCCGCGCAGCAGCAG
>JAIXVN010000183.1 GCA_027483005.1 Verrucomicrobiaceae bacterium | reverse complement strand
GAAGGCGTGCTGAAGATCGACGGCGAGGTCGGCGACAAGAAGTCCTACGACCCTCGTTCGTATCTCAAGAAAGCCGAGCTCGGCCTCTGCGCACGCATGAAGGAAGCCTGCGACGACCTGCTTTCCAGCGGCAAGACGATCTTCGGCACCGTCTGAAATCGACATTTTCGTCACCAAAGGCACGGGGATTTCCTCCGTGCCTTTTTTATTGTGTCTGTCAGAAACACCCGCACATGGCCGATCCGAAGTCCAAGCAGGAGAATCCCCTCGCCAACATTTTCATCAATGTGCTGATCCCGGTGCTGGTCCTCAGCTACCTCAGCAAGGACCCCGCCGTGCAGGAGCATCTCGGCAAGGTCGCCAAGCCCTGGCACCTCGGTCCGATGAAGGCCCTCATCCTCGCCCTGGTGCTCCCACTCGGCTACGGGATCTGGTTTTTCCTCAAGACCCGCAAAGGGAACTTCTTCTCCGCCATCGGCCTGATCTCGGTGCTGCTCACCGGTGGACTCACGCTTTATCTCTGGAACCAGGACGGAACGGTGAAACCCGGCGCGGGCATGCTCTACGGATTGAAGGAAGCCTCGATCCCTCTGGTGCTCGGAATCGCCATCGTCCTCTCCGCCCGCACGCCGAACTCGCTGCTGCGCACCTTCCTCTACAATGACACGATCTTCGACATCCCGAAGATCGAGAAGCGCATCGAGGAGCAGTCCCTGCAATCCGGCTATCAGTCGCTGCTGTTCAAATCGACCTGCCTCTTCGCCACCTCGTTCCTGATCAGCGCGATCATCAATCTCGGGCTCTCGTGGTTCCTGTTCCGCTCCTTCGACCACTCGGCTCCTGGCGCGCTGGAGGTTTACAACGGCATCGTGGCGAAGATCACCGGCTGGGGTTTCGCCGTGGTGATGGTGCCGGTCATTGCCTTCCTGTTCTTCACGCTGCAACGTCTCGTCGCCGGACTCAAGAAGCTCACCGGGCTGACGGACGAAGAGATCATGTTGCCGCGATAAGAGAGGAGAGTTTCAAGTGCTCAGTTTTCAGTTTCAAGGAAGAGAAGTTGCGAAGAAAACCTGCTCTTCGTTTCGAATCTAGAATTCAGGACTTCGTGCTTTCTTCCCCGTTGGAACTTGGACCTTAAAAAAGCCCGCGACCTTTACGGCGGCGGGCTTTTTGAAATCAAGGTGAACTCCGGTTCGATCAGTCGATGAGGTTGTCGATCCGCTGGGCGAGTTCGATGTCGAGCTCGGTGATGCCGCCGGCGTCGTCGGTGGTCAGTTTCAGGGAAACCTTGGTGTAGCGGATCGAGATGTCCGGGTGGTGCTGGGCCTCTTCGGCGATCTCGGCGAGATCGTTCACGAAGTCGATCGCATCCATGAATTCCTCGAATTCCACGGTGCGGGTGATGGACTTCTTCTCAAGTTCCCACTCGGGGCATTTCTTGAGGGCGGAGGTAAGGTCGTCGTCTTCGAGCAGGTCTGACATCAGGCAATTTAGGGAGTTCGCGGCGAGATTGCTGCGCCCGATTCGATCTTGGCAAGCCCGTTTCAGACATCCTGCAAATTCATTGGCGCGACATTGCATTGTGAGTCCAGCCGCTCTACTGATCGGGGATGAAAGTCCTTCTTGTTTTGCTGCTCCCGCTGATGGGAGCCGTGTCCTGCACGAACTCCACCCCTCAGGCTCGGATCGCCGAGAATCCCGGACGTTTCGCGCTGCTCAGTGAACGTGAGAAGCGGCTTGTCGAGCAGGGACAGGTCGACCGTGGAATGTCGATGCGCGGCGTCTCCCTGGCATGGGGTGATCCCAGCCGCCGCTACTCGGGATCCCGCTCTGGAAGATCGACCGAGCGATGGGTCTATTCGGGGTCGCGTCCGGTTGTCACCAATACCTTCATCGCGGGATATGGCTGGGGAGGCTACGGTCGCTTTCCACAGGGGGCCTGCGTGGGAACTGGGAGATTCGGCTATGGGTGTCGTTCCATCGATTTCGGGCTCGGCCCACAGATCGACTACGTCCCAGAGGACCGGGCCACCGTGCTGTTTGTGAATGGTCGGGTCGAAAGCTGGGAACGCAAACAATGAAGACCGACGCTTGCCGTGACTTGCCATCCAACCATCATCCGTCTCCAATCACCTGTTGTCACCACCCCCATGAACCTTCTCCGAATCCTCAGCACGGCCGGGCTCGCGGCTGCAGCGCTCGCGCTTTCCTCCTGCAACCTGCCGACCGGAAGCTCCGGCCTGGCCGCCTACCAGGCCTACGACCGCCCGGCCAAGTTGCCGACGAACCCCTCGGCGGTCCGCGTGAAGGTCTCGCTCAGCAAGCAGCGGACTTACGTGATGGAAGGCAGCACCCCGCTGCTGATCATGCCAGTGTCGGTCGGGGCGCCAGGCTCCTCCACGCCTTCGGGGAACTTCACGATCTTCAACAAGGAAGCCCGGTATCGCGCCAACACCCACGGCTATGCCTACAAGGGCAACCAGGTGAAGAAGACCATGATCTCCAAGAAGCCATCCGGCTGGTCCTTCACGGGAACACCGATGCCCTACTGGT
>JAIXVN010000414.1 GCA_027483005.1 Verrucomicrobiaceae bacterium | reverse complement strand
TGGCGAAGGAGGCATCCGCGCCCTTGAAGTCGGTGCCTCGGGCACGGTTCACTTCCTTCTGCAGCTCGGTCTTGCGGTTGTTGAGATACTTCTGGTGGTCCTTGGCGGACTTGTATTCGAAGTTCTCGCGAAGGTCGCCGTATTCGCGGGCCACCGAAATGTCGCGGGTGTTCTGGGGGATGCGGTTGCGGATGATGTCGTCGAGCTCGGCCTTCTTGCGTTCCAGGCTGTCCCAGGAAACGAGGAGCTCCTCCTCGCGCTTCGAGGACTCGCCGGAAACAAGTTCGCCTGTCTCGGGCTTGGCCTTGATGACTCGGGCCATCAGGGACTTTTTCTCAAGCTCACCGAAGACCGCGCACTCAAGCATGCGGCGTGCGAAGTTGCGGGCCTCGTTGACATCCATGATGCTGACCAGGTCGCTGAGCAGCTTCTTATCCTCGGTGAGGAGGGTCTGGAGGCGCGATGTCTTGCGGGGACCGTCGGCAAGGTGGTCGTTTTCGAGAAGGTTGAGGATCGAGGCGCCGACCTCCGGGCTGAAGACGTCCTGCGAAGCGCTGGAACGCTCACGGCAGATCCAGATCAGCGCATCCGGGCCCAGGGCACGGCGGGCGATGGCGGAACGGAGGTGAACGGACAAGGCTGGAAGCTCATTGCGCTCGACAAGAAGGCGGGCGATTTCCGTGACACCACGCGCGCCGACACGATCGAAGACCTGCACGATGCGCTCGACCCAGCCGTCACCGAAGGCAGCCGGGAAAGCTTCGTAAATGGTGCGCTGGCGGATCGAGGGAAGCTGGCCGATTTCATCTGCAAGGCGTTGGGCCTCGACAGTCTGGAGCATGTCGGAAATCCGCACGGCGGTGGGATCGAGTTCGAGGGCCTTGCAGTTGCCAATCACCTCGTCGCGGGCGGCGAGGAGCTGGAGTGACTGACCGAGCTGAACGCGGGCGGACTTGCGGACACCTTCATCGATGTCGCTGACAAGCTTCTTGAGCGCGTCGAGATCGGAGTCGAAGGCGCGGATGTCGGCCGCAATGGACTCGAGCGCCTTGATCATGCCCTTCAGGTCTCGGGCGGCTTCGAAATCGGCCACCATGGCTTGAGCAGGAGTACGATCGCCATCACGGAGCATCAGGGCCTCGGTGCGCTTCTGTGGAACGACCACCCTGCGGCTTTCGCGCAGGGCCTTCTTGGCGTTATCCCACCATTTGCGGAAATCGTCTGCGGAGATCACCGCGCCGGAGAGTTCCTTTTCGAGGGCGTCGCCGGTCATCGAGCCGCCATGGCTTTCGAGGAGGTGAACCACCAGTTCGACGGGGTCTTTTTTCGCGAGGGCACGGAGCTCTTCGAGCTGCTCGACCTTCTTTGCGCGGAAATCATCAGCCGGGATCCACTCGGTCTTTTGGATAGCGAATTGCAGCTCCATCGTTTGGGCGGCGGACCGCTCGAAATCGATGGTAACCTTTTTGCTGGGAAGATCCCAGTCGATCACCTTACCAGCGCCCCAGGATTTGTGAAGACAGAAACTTCCGGGAGAAAGTTGAGTCAGTCGCTCACCTACCGGCTTGGGAATGCGTCCAGCTTCAACCAAACGTGCCACATCAGAATGCATGACGCAAAAGATGGGAAGCAGCCGGACAAAACGCAAGGCATTCCAAGGTTAAATGCCTTTTGCGCACGAATCCGCGGCGTTTCCGCCTGAAATCAACGGACTTCGGAAGGAACCGGAACAACTCGCGGCCGGGGTGGGCGGGCGCTTTCGATCTTTCCCTCAAGGACGTTGTCGAGCTGCTTGCGGACGACGCAGACCTTCCTCCGCCATGGCTCAGGAACGACGGTGGTGTCGCCGTCCGCGGGCAGGTTGCCATTGAAAACCAGGGCTTCCGCCGCATCACGGATTTCCAGTTCGTATCCGCCACCGTCGGGATGGCGCTTCAGCAGGACCTTGCCGGCGTCGGTGACAAGGCTGGCGGTGCGGTTCTCCGGATTGGCCGAGTACCAGCGTGGGCCTTCCCCCGGGATCAAGGCAGCGCTGAGTTCCGGTCCCAGGCTGAGAGGACGGTTCAGAGGAGCGGCACCGAGGGTCATTGCGACCTCAAGGGCCCGACCACTGCGGAAGACTGAGAGTTGCACCACCTCGCCTGGCTTCTTGAGACGGAGCAGGGTGGCGAGCTGGGCCTCGTTGACGAGGAGTTGGTCACCGAATTTCCAGACCACGTCGAGCGGCTGGAGGCCGCAGGACTCCGCCGGGCCTTTGGCGTCCACGGTTTGGATCACGAATCCAATCCCCGCCGGCAACTCCGGAAGATGGGCGCGTGTGGCCTCATCGGGCTTTGCAACCCGGCAACCGAGCCAAGGTGGGCCTTCCACCAGCTTCTTCGGCTGGACCAGCGGCGGGTCTGCCGATGGAGCGACCTGATCGGCCTGCAAAACCGGAAGCAGCAGGACGGAAAGGGCGATGTAGGGAAACACTTTCATCATCAGAAGTCGCTGACAGGCATGAGCAGGATCTCATCCCTGGGCTCGGAAATTTTGACCGTATAGCCGGTCTCCTCGTCGCGGACAAGGTCCTCACTGACCATCCGCAGCCGGACAGCCTGCATCGCGGAGCCGTCGGGATCAGCGACCCAGCCTTCATCGGACATGGACTCCACGCGCTCGGATTTCTCGACCAGGAAGGCTCCCAAAGAGGCAACGTCCGACCGGACCTGGGGCGATGTTACAATCTCCGCGCCGCTCTTGAGAAGACCCGGAAGCGTGACCATGGCCACGATCGCTGCCGCAATGCCGACACCGATGGCGGGCCTTTTCCAATCACGGACCCGGACGACCTTCGACTCTGCCGCGAGTCCGTCGAGCATGTCCTCAATGGAACGCTGACCGGACGCACTCATGGCGGTCGGCATCAGACGGGCGAGGGCGGCTTCAATGGGATCAGGCGCTTGCATGGCGGTTTTCCTTCAGGCGGCGGAGTTCGTGGGAAAGTTGGTCGAGCGCATACCGGTAGCGGGACGCGGCGGTGTTCGGGGAGATGGCGAGGGTTTCCGAGATCTGAGCAAATGTCAGGCCACCCCAGGTCTTCATCACGACGACCTCACGGAGCTTCGGGCTGAGTTTCTCGACAGCCTCCCTGAGAAAAACAGCTTCCTCATCGTCTTCCATGACCGGGTCGAGCCAGACGTCCTGGAAGTCATTGAGATAGATCACCGAGCCCTCACGATTGCGACGCCGGGTCTCGGAGCGATGGTGGTTCAGCCCGCAGAATCGGATGGTGGAAAAGGCCAGCGGCAGATCAGGCGGCGTCGCACCCTTGTCGGCTTGGTAGTGCCAAAGTCTGAGGATGGCTTCCTGGACCAGATCCTCGGCGTCCTGCTTGCACTGGCTCCAGCCACGCGCGAACAGCAGCAGCCGCGGACCGTTCTCGGTCAGCCACTGTTTCCATTCGATTGCCAGCGATTGCGCCATTCATGGGAAAAATGCCTCCCATAGACCCGTTTGTCTGCAAAATCTTCCCGGATCGCGCAAAGTTCCATTTTACTGGCAAGCGGGAATCTTCCGTCGATATTCGCCAGCATATGTCAGGATTCGTCGAAAAACCGTTGATCGTGGATGGATTCGAGGCACCCGAGTCGTGGATGCCTGTTGCATCGGGGCTGGCGGAGTTGAAGCTGGACAACCCGGAGTCCCCGCGTGGCCGTTCTCTGCGGATGAGCTTCGATTTCCATGGTGGCGGCGGTTTTGTCGTCGCCCGCAAGGAGATCCGCATCCCGCTGTCCGAGACCTGGGAGTTCCGATTCCGCCTGCGGGGCGAGGTCCTTCCGAACCGCTTCGAGTTCAAGATCGTCGATCCCTCCGGCACCAATGTCTGGCGCTGGAGCGAGGAGCCGCTGGTGGTTTCCGATGACTGGCGCGATCTGGTGATCCCCAGCAGCCGGATGCCCTTCGCCTGGGGGCCGGCAGGCGGAGGGGTCCCTGCGGAAATCGGCGTGATCGAATTTGCGATCGCAGCCGGTGAAGGCGGAGCGGGGGCCCTGAGCATCGAGGATTTCCAGTGGGTCGATACCGGGCCGCTGGTGGCCGTTTCCTGCCTGGCCTCTTCTGGAAAGCCTGATTCGCTTCTGACCGGGGATGGCTGGTCCAGCGGCGCGGGAGATGAAACACCCTGGGTCGAACTGGATTTCGGTCGCCCCCGTGAGCTCGGCGGCCTGATCCTTCACTGGCAGCGCAACGGTGCACGGGACCTGAAGATCGAGGCCCTTCACGACCGCGAATGGCGGAAGGTGCTCGAACTCCAAAGGGTCCACGGGACCCGCACTGCCGTGCCACTGCAAGGTCCCGCCACCCAGCGGATCCGGCTGACCTTCCTGCCCGGAGCAGCCCTCGAGAGCATCGAGTGGAAAGGACCGGAGTTTTCCCGCTCCGACGACGAGTTCCTCCACGCCATCGCCACGTCCTCCGAGCCCGGCGCATTTCCGAAATACTGGCTGCGCCGGCAGACCCTGCTCACCCCCATCGGCTCACCCCGCGGCGGCCCCCAATCCATGATGAACGAGGAAGGCCTCGTCGAAATCGATGCCGCCAGCCCATCGATCGAACCCTTCCTCCATGACGGCGAGCGACTCTGGACCTGGCACGACGCCATCCTCCACCAATCGCTCGAAGACGGTTGGATGCCCCTCCCCCGCTCGCACTGGTCCTGCGGAGACCTTTCCCTCGAGGTCGCCGCCGAACCCGCAGAAGGCGGCACCCTTGTGCGCTACACGATTGGGAACTCCTCCGGCCAGCCTCAAGCCATCCAGCTCCATCTCGCCATCCGACCATTCCAAGCGACTCCGCCTTGGCAGCACCACAATCACCTCGGCGGGAAGAGCACGATTTCCAGCATCGCGTTCGACGGCCAGATTTGCGTTTTGAATGGCGACCGCCGGATCATCCCGATGAGCCCACCGGATCAAACCGCTGCCCAGCCTTTCGCCTCCGGCCCGCTTGTGGAAAACCTCCGCAACGGCAATCCTCCCTCCTCTCCAACGGCCGTGGACCCACTTGGTCTCGCCGAGGCGGTCATCACCTTCCGGATCGATCTCCCAGCTGGAACGTCTGAGGAACGCTCGGTTTTCCTGCCCTTCGAGTCCTCATCTGCGGCTCCTGAAAAGCCGGTGTTGAAGGCCGTGAAACGGCAGTGGAATGAAGCCCTCGCCCAAACCCGCTTCGACGTTCCACCCGAGTGGGAAGACGCCGCCCAGGCCTGGAAAACCGCCGCCGCCCACATCCTCGTCAACCGCCATGGCGCAGCCATCCACCCAGGACCACGACGCTACACACGCGCCTGGATTCGCGATGGCGTCGTCATGGGTGCCGCCCTGGCTCGTTCCGGCAGCGTCAGTCCGTATGTCGATTTCATGCGCTGGTATGAACCCTTCCTTCGCGACGACGGCTTCGTTCCGTGCTGCGTCGATGAAAAGGGGCCTGACTGGCTCGTCGAGTACGACAGCCAGGGCCAATGGCTCTACGGCATCGCCGAGTGCCACCGCTTCGGCGCAGGCGATTCCTTCGCCAATGACCTCTGGCCGTCCGCCCTGCGCTGCATCCACCACACCCGCGAACTGCTCGAAAGCCAGCCCCTTGAAGGAGACGATCTCCCCGACAAACGCGCCTTCCATGGCCTTCTGCCTGAATCCGCCAGCCACGAGGGCTATCTCGCCCATCCCGTCCATTCCTACTGGGACGACTTCTGGGCCATCCGTGGACTGATCGATATCCAGCGGCTCGCCAAGCATCTCGCCCGACCGGAAAGCGAGCAGTCGATGATCGAGGAAATGACCTCCTCCCTCATTGCATCGGTCCGTGAGTCCCTCCGCCTCACCATGGAACTACGAGAAATCCCGTACATTCCGGGATCGGTTGAGTGGGCGGACTTCGATCCGGCCGCCACGGCCGTGGCGATGATGATCCTCGACGGCCTCGATGTCCTTCCCGCCGAAGGATTGCAGGACACTTTCGACCGCTACTTGAAAGGCTTCCGCGACCGCATCAGCGGTGCCATGCCGTGGAACAACTACTCCGCCTACGAAATGCGGATCGTTTCCGCCCTCACCCGCCTCGGACGTCGGGCCGATGCCATCGAGCTGCTCGCGTTCCTCCTTCAGGACCGCCGACCCGCCGTCTGGAACCAGTGGCCGGAAATCACCTGGAAGGACCCACGGAGTCCGGGCCATTTCGGCGATCTTCCCCACACCTGGATCGGAGCCGAATACGTGCTGGGATTCGCCGGACTCTTCGCCCACGAGCGCGCGGCCGATGACGCCCTCGTGCTCGCCGCCGGCCTGCCGCTGGAGTGGTTCTCCAATGGCCGCACCAACGGCGTGAGCCAGTTCTCCACCTACTACGGTCCCGTGACCTTCTCTCTGAAACTCAGCAGCGGAAAATGGCAGCTCGATCTCACCCGCCCTCCGACCTCACCCGGCGGCGGAATCGAAGTCCGGCTTCCCCTTGTCCCCGGAGTCTCCCTGCTTCATCACAATGGGAACGATCTGCCGATCGACCCGCTGGGAATCGTCAGGCTCTGAAGGCTCGATCAGCTCCTCCTTCACCGCCCGGATCTGCGGGACATAACTCCAGGTGCCGTCCATCTCGATCGTCAACAACGCATCAAACAGCGCACTGGCCTCACCCGTGCCACTCAGGATCACGCTCCCCTGCCCCATCTTCCTGAAAGCCGTCAGCACCTCTTCCAACTCGGGATTCTTCAGGGTCGTACCAGGTCGATCAATGACGATGAAATCCGGATTCGCCGCGATGGCGCGCACGCAGGAGAAAAGCTGCTGCTCCGCCAGCGAAAGACAGTCGCCCCAGTCCCGGACCACATCCAGCCCGCCCACCCGGACCACCACGTCATCCAGATCCAGCAGCCTCAAGGCCTGACGGGTGCGCAGATCATTCACCCGGAAATCCCCGCCTTCCACCCGCAGGATCTGACGCAGCGTTCCGGTCGGCAGATAGGGTCTCTCCGGCTGCAGCATCAGCCGCCCGGGCTCGGGTGTCACCAACACCCCGGACCCCCGCTCCCAATCCCCCGCGAGGAGATGGAAAAGCGCCTGGCGCGCCGCCACATTCGGACCAGCGACCAGCAGGTTCGCCCGCTCCGGGATCACCAGATCCAGATCCCGGATCAGGGGCACTCCCGTATCCGCCGTCAGAAGCTCGATCGACTCGAAACGCAGCCGCCGCGACTCCTCACGGATCGCGATCGGTGTCACCGGTCTGTCGATCGCCCGCTCGATCGACCCCGCCAGCTCGCTCAGTCGCGCGATCACCGCCGCGAAGGCCGAGATCGACTGGAACTGGGTCACAATCAGCGAAAACGCCCCGAGCAGGATCGCAAAGGCGCCTGCGGACTGCGTGATCACGCCGAACTCCACCTTGTGGCTGAAAAACAGCGGAGCCACGATCAGCGCCGGGATGATCTGGATCATCAGGTTGTAGCCTGTCGTGAAAAAAGACAGGTTCCGGTTCACCGCGATCAAACGCCGCATGTTCGAAGCCCAATCCCCGATCCGCTGCGAGAGCCTGCGGCTGAAAAGCGGCTCGTTGTGCGTCAGTGCCACTTCGTCCGCGTGATCCCGGATATGGATCAACTCGGAGCGGAAATTCGCCTCCCGATCGGACTGCCGGAAATTCAACCCGATCAGCGGCCGCCCCAGCCGGATCGCCAGGGCCGAGCCTCCTGCCGCATAGATCACCGCCACCACGAAGAGCGTCTGGCTGATCGACCACAGCACCCCGGAGAACGCAATCACCGTGAACGTTCCATTCAACAACAGCAGGGCGAAGCTCAGCGACGTGGTCGTGAACGCACGCACATCCTCCGCGATCCGCTGGTCAGGATTCGCCACCTTCTCCGTGTCCGAATGCCGCCGCAGACAATGCTTCAGATAGGCCTCCGTCAGTTGCCGGGTCAGGGACTCCCGCCAGAGAAGTCCCAATCGCTCCTCGCAGAAGCGGAAAAACACCGCCGCCGCCGTCGAGCAGGCGAACATCACGATATACAGGATCGCCTGCTGGGCGAACACGCTCGGATCCCGCCGCTCGAGCGCCGACATGAAATCCCGGCCGACATAGCTGGTCATCACGTTCAAGACATTGATCACCAGCATCAACCCCACCAGCAGGCCCGCCAGCCTGCGGCCCTTGCCGCCCGCATCCGACTGAAGGAAACCCTGCACCACCTGGGCAAGCCTCTTCCGCGTCAAACGGTCGAAGGTGACAGTGCCGGTAGCCATGAGGGCCACACACATAGCGCCCCACAATCCTTGATGCCAAGGCAATTGGCCTAACATATTCAGGCGGCCGCGTCGGCAGTCGGCCCCAACTCCTCCACCGTTGCGCTGTTTCACCCTCAAGGCTGCTCCCCGCTCCCACCCGGTCGAGACCTGCCGCCCTCCGTCACCCGGGCGGGTCCAGTTCCTTCAACGCATCGGCGGACTCCAGATCAAGCCAACTGCCCGTCCTAACCATCTCCGTCGGGCGGAATCCTGGATCACATCCGCCGCAGCACCACAAGGCCAGGCCGCACACTTGCCACAATCCGAAACCGGCATCCGCACGGTTCAACCTTTCCCAGTCATTCCGACACCCCCGCCCCATGATGGACCTGCCCGTCATGACCCGTCCGGGCGGAGAAATTCCCGGTCCCCTCGACGACGATGAACCGCTCCAACCTTCCCAAACCATGAGTTCCCGCTGGGCATGCCCATCTGAAGAACCTAAATCGTCGAACATGAGCGATCCCGCCGGTATCCGGGTTCCCGGGTCGCCTTTCTCCCCGATCATCGAACAGTCGGTGAATCTCCAAAATCCAATCCGTCGTGCAACAGCGAGGTTCAGCCTGCAGGACATGCGGTGAATTCCGAACGGGGTGAGCGCCATGAATGGAAGCCATAGAAGAATGGTTCATGCCGTAGGCGTCGGCACCTTGTTGTACGTCCTGGCATTCTTCGTTCTGTGGCTGGGTGGCGGATACACTCTGAACCGGAGCGGCAGAACAGCTGCCCGAACCTCTCATGGATCCCAATCTTCTCTCTGCCTCTCAACCACCCGGAAACGCCAAACCTTGGTGCAGTGGCATCACATTGAACTTTGGGCCGGGAATGAAGAGGCTTCTTATGGCTCTCGTGACTCTTGCCATGATGATTGCCCTTGGGATCACTTTGAATTTCGTAAGCATCCGCTACTCCCGGATCATCGAGAACCAGACACTTTCCGCACCGGTCCGGATTTCCCGTGTTGACCGTGATCTCATGCAGTCGGAGGACGGACGCCAAAGGCAAATGCTTTGACCAATCCCCGGCCCGACAGCAGGTCGGATCAAACCGCGACGACCAGGACGTGGGTCCATTCCGAACACCGTCATGTTTCAGGAAACGTTCAACGCTTCTCTCCCTTCACCTCCGCCGCCATCTTCTGATAGAGTTCGAAGGAGCTGCGATAGTGGCTGTCCGGCTTTTTCATGAGGCCGAAGGTGTGGAGGATGATGGGGCCCTGGAAGTGGTTGTTGCGCAGCACTCGAAGCAGGATCTTGGGATCGAAGTCGCCCTCACCGAGGGGTTTGATGGCGTCGCTCCAGTCGGTGCTGTTGTCGTTCGTCTTCCGGTCCGATCCGCAGATCGTGACGAGGTCGAGATGGGGGCCGAGGGCCTTCGCCACCGCGTCGAGGCGATCGATGTTTCCGGCCCGGAGTTCGTGGCACTGGTGGAGGCTGATCGTGAGGTTCTTGCGTCCGGACTTCTTGAGATACACCAGGGCCTCCTCGCCCGTTTCGATGGCGGTGGCATCGTGGGGATAGAGGGAAACCCCGACCTTGAGAGCGGCTGCCAGATCTGCGACCTGGTTGATGACGGCAAGGATCTTCTCCTCATCGCCCTTGGTGCCACCGACGATCAGCCAGAGTTTGGCGTTCATCGCGGCGGCCTTGTGGCTGGCGAGGCGCAGATGCTCCATGGGCAGCGGCTTGTCGGCCTGGAGGTGGAGCAGGGCGGCGATGAGTTTCAGGTCCGGCTTTGCCTTCTGATAGGCATCGAGCCGTTCGAGATCCTTCGGCGAGTTCAACAGCATCGTGAGTCCATCGAAGCCGATGCCATCGAGGCTGTGGATCTGTTCGGCCGGGGTCGCGCCGCGCAGGTTGAAATCGAAGACCCCGAAGGGGTTGGCCACTGCGAAGGCGCAGGACGTGATCCAGAGAAGGCAGCAGCGGCGGAAGGGACTCATCGGGTGGAGACAGAAAATTCGAAGGCTCCAAGATCCGGAGCCTTGCCCTTGAAGGGAGATCCGAGGTCCACACCATGATCGATGGCGGGGTTGCCGGACTTCAGTTTCATGAAGGGCACCAGAGGAAGATCGCCGCTCGCCTGGCGTGGCTTGACGAGATCGGCCTGATCGAGTCCTTGGAAATCGCGATCACTGAAGTTGAGTTTCAGATCAAAGGAGTTCGCAACCATCACGCACTCGGTGGCGTTGACGTTGGAGATCTCGTTGCGCCCCTTGTAGCCTAGGTTGTTCTTCAACACATGGCCGTAGCCCGGGACGTCGGAGGTGTGTTCCTTGTTTCGTCCGAGGAGGTTGAAATTGGAGCCGTTGAGATAGGCGGTGTTGTGGATCATGTCGATCCCGCCGGGCTGGTGGTTGGCGTAGAAGCCGGAGGCCTTGTTGCGGACCGCCAGGCTGCCACGGATCACGTGGCGGGGAATGGTCGATGGAAACTCGCCGCCCTTGACGCCGTAGCCGCCGAGCTTGAAGCCGTTGCCATCGCCGAGGGATTTGAACTCGGGGCTGAAGCCGTTGTAGAAGGCCCAGCAGTTCTCGATCAGGACGGCCTCGCTGGTATTGATGAGGTCGAAGCCGTCGTCGCTGTTGAACCAGGCGCGACAGCCCCGGAAGACATTGCCCACGCTGCCCGGCGGGACATGAAAGCCGAAGCCGTCCACGTTCCCGCCACGCTTGTTCTCGGAAGTGTAGTCGTGGTTGCGGTAGGCATCGCAGTTCAGGACGAGGTTGTTCGAACCGTTGCCGATCCAGAACCCGATCGCCTGGCCATCGTGGGCCTCTAGCTGCTCGTAAATGTTGTGGCTGCCCTGGTTGTCGAAGCAGATCGACTGGGTGTGGCCGGTGACGGTGACCTGGACTCCGGTGACGGCGATGCCCTTCAGGTGGATCCAGGAGCCGACCACCTGGAACGCGGTCACGCGCGAGCCGGGTGGCTTCACGTCGGTGAAATCGAAGACCGGCTTTTCATCGCGGTAGGCGACGTAGCGGATCGGTTTGCCCGGAGCGCCGCTCTTCGAAAGATAGGTGACCTGGGAGCGGCCGCGACCCAGCCGCGCGATCTGCGACTGGGCCATGCGGTAGGTGCCGCCGTGGATCAGGACGGTGTCGCCGGGAGAGGCTGACTTTTCCGCCCGCTGGATGGTGCCGAAGGGCGAGATCGCCGTGCCGGCATTCGAGTCGCTGCCGGTGGGCGCGACGTGAAACTCCGCAGCCGAAATGGAAAGCGGAGCGGCGGCGAAAAGTCCCGCGAGGATGAGCGTTCTGGAGTTCATGGCAGAATGACGGAGGCTCATCGTCGCGGGCGAACCGCGAATCAATGGCCGCTTGGAGTGCCGGAGCCGACGTAGTTGCCGTATCCGATGATCACGGTGGACAGGATCAGGATTCCCAGACCGGCGAAGAGCAGCCCCTTGGACTTCGAGCTTGAGCCTTTCCATTCCTTGAGGGCCAGTCCCCAGATCGAGCTGAAGATCATGATCGACGCCATGTGTAGCGTCCACGAGCTGAACTTGTAATCACCCATTTGGGTTTCCCCCATCGAGTAGAAGAAGAACTGGAAGTACCAGGTCACGCCGGCGAGGGCGGAGAAGAAGTAGTTTCCAAGGCGGGGGATCCGAAGATTGCTGCCTTGGTTGCCACTTGCATCGAGCGCATGCATGGCTGCGGACTGATCCTTGGCGTGTGCTGGATGGCGCTGTTCGGCGGCCAGATACTCGTAACCGGTCTTGTTCTTCACATTGAGCATCACACACCAGATGAAGTTGGTGGTGAATCCACCGAGGAGGATGACGATGAGGACCGGCAGGCCGCTCCAAAGCTCGGCGGTGCCATGTTTCATGCTGATGTCCCGGATCGGTCCGCCCATGTCGAGGCCGAAGGCGAAGCAGGCGCTCATCACTCCGGAGAAGGTGGCGATGAGGATGCCCTTCTTGAAGTTGAACTCCTTGACGGTCTCCTGTTTCGCTTCGGTGCTCATTTCGTTTTCCTTCGAGCGACCGGCAAGAGCGGTGACGACGATGCCGATGACGCAGACGAAGAGTCCGAATAGGTTCCAGCGGCCGCCGACGGGTT
>JAIXVN010000304.1 GCA_027483005.1 Verrucomicrobiaceae bacterium | reverse complement strand
TGGGTCAGGGCTTCCTTGAGATCGAAGTTGCCGTGGAAGTCCTCCTTCGTGTCGCTGTCCTGCTTGCCGAACATCTGCTCCTCGATCAGCAGGAAGACCATTTCCCCGACATCGGAGCACTCGCGGATGCCCCATTCGATCATCAGCGTGGAGGCCATCGGGCCAAACTGCTCCAGGGCCAGATCACGGAACCCCTCGAGCAACTCACCACCGGAAACATGGCGGGAAAGCCCGCTGTTGCCATCGGCCACCCGTTTCAGGGTGTAGTCCAGCGAATCCTTCAGGAAGAAGAACGCGTGCGGATCGAAACGCTTGTCCCGCCCGAGGATCGAAACGATGGCCTGCTCGAACTGCACTTGCTGCATGAATTGGAAAATGCGCCAACCGGTCGCCGCTGTCAAAGCTGTTAGCGGCGAGCCCCGCTTCGAGGGAAAATCCCATGCGGGTCAATCGGTGGTCGTCATCCGCGATCCGGCCATGCAGACTGTCGCCCATCCCATGATCATCCTCGTTCGAAACCTGGACCGCTCCACCACCGAAAAAGACCTTCAGGCCCTCTTTTTCCGCTTCGGACGTGTGGCGGCCTGTGACCTCGTGACCGAACCAGACACCAGCAAGTCGAAGGGCTTCGGGTTCATCAACATGCCGAACATCAACGAGGGCCTCGCCGCGATCAAGGAACTCAACGGCACCAAGCTGGGCAGGAACCTGATCCGCGTGAAAAAGGCCGCCACCTCGACGGTCATGAAAAAGGTCGGCAAGCGCCCGCAGCCCTGACCTTGATTGGCGGCCCTGCTGATGGTTTCCACATTTGTCGGCAAGCCTGCTGCCCCCCTGATCGCGGCTTGCCGAGGGAACCAATGGATGCGAGGATTCCGGCGATGGTTGAAAAGACTCTCTTCGAAAAAATCTGCGACAAGGAGATCCCCGCTTCGATCGTTCATGAGGACGACCTCTGCGTGTGCTTTCGCGACATTTCGCCTCAGGCTCCGGTTCATCTCCTGCTCGTGCCCAGAAAGCCAATCGTGCGGATCGGTCTGGCGGAGGCGGGGGATCAGTCCCTGCTGGGTCACCTGCTTCTAACAGCCGGTCAGGTCGCGCGCCAGGAAGGCTTTGCCGAATCCGGCTATCGGGTGGTCATCAACAACGGTCGTGATGCCGGTGAAGCCGTGCCACATCTTCACCTCCACATCCTCGCGGGTCGCCCGCTCGAATGGCCTCCGGGCTGATCTTCAACCTCCTTCCCATCATGTGCTGCTTCAGTGGAAAGGTTCGTGCCGTCGAAAACACCCGCATCTTTGCGCGGGCGATGGAGGACGGCGTGCAGTTCATCGCCTACTCGATGAAACTGGATTCGCCGCAGGATGTGGCGATGATCCTGCCCATTCCGGTGAAGGCGGGAGCCAAGGAGGAGCAGGTCAAGTTCGTCAATTTCGAGAAGTATCCGATGCTGTTCGACGATCTGGCCAAGGGCTTTCCGGCGGAGGCGGGCAGCGACTTCGCTGCGAGAAACGGGCCGATTCCACTGGGCGGGGAAACCCTCAAGGTCCAGAGCGTGGGCGCCTTTGAAGCCTCCTTTGTTCCGGGCCCGAAGGATTTCTCAAGGCTCGATGCGCGCTTCCGTCTTCCGGAAGGCGCGTGGGACAAGCTTCCACAGTATCGCGACTACGGTTTCGCCGTCTTCAAGCTCAAGCAAGGCGTTCACTCGGTTCATCCACTCGCCTTCCTCTTTCCTTCCCGCCATCCGGAGCGACTCTTCTTTCCGACCGTTCACATCCACGATGGCGAGGTCCACGAGAAGGAAAAGTTCGATCACACGCTCTACTTCCAGACGAAGCAAACCGGCCTGCGTGCCCTGACTGGATGTGATGAATCCGAGTATGCGGCGGTGGCCTTCGTGAAATGTGGCTTCACGCGTGGCTTGGTCGATGCCGGATTGCACGTGCGTCGGATCAAGCTCCAGGGTGAACTGAAGAACGAAGACAAGATCCTCTCCTTTTCCTGAAATCATGAAACGCCGTCTCGCCCTTTTCACCGCCGGTCTCGCCAGTGCGACTCCCCTGCCCGCCCTTGAACCTGCTGCACCGGTGCAACGGGTGGTGTTCGTGCATGGGATTTTTCAGCCGGGAAACTGGGCCTTCGGCACCCTGCGGCGCAGGCTGGAGGCCCAGGGGATCGAGTGCATCGCCCCGTCGCTCAAGCCCTGCGATGGCCGGGAGGGGCTGGAGAAGCTGGCCGACCAGTTGAAGAACGAGATCAACCAGCAGTTCGGCCCGCGCGAGCATTTCTCGATCGTCGCCTTCAGCATGGGTGGACTGGTTTCGCGCTACTACCTTCAGGAGCTGGATGGGGCGGGACGCTGTGATCGCTTCATCACCCTCTCCACGCCGCATCATGGCACCCAGATCGCCTATCTTTACGGCGGCGAGGGAGCGCGGCAGATGCGACCGGGCAGTGAGTTCCTGTCCCGGCTTCAAAGGTCCGAAAGCCGTCTCGGCAGGATGCCGGTCTCCTCGTTCCGCACGCCCTTCGATCTCGTGATTCTCCCCGCCACCAGTTCGGTCTGGGAGCGTGCCGAGAATGCCGAGTTTCCGGTGATCGCCCATCCCTTGATGACGAGAGCGGACGCCGTGGTCTCCGCGGTGGAGGAGCGCTTGTTCGCGCAGCGCAAGGCCGCTGAGTGAGCAGGGCATCAAGGCCGGGGACCAAACCGCAGATGGACAGGATGAAGGCGGAGGGAAGAGGGATTGGATGAGAAATCTCATCCACAGCCAGTGATCTACCCCCATGTTTGAAAGACCCGCCGGGATTTCCCGGAAAGCCTCTCAAAGCAGCTCAGGCACTTTGGGCACGTCGGGTGGAGTTGAGTCAGCGGAAGCGGTGCGTTTGTTCGATTCCTCGATCGCCCGCACGATGATGCCGAAGATGATGACAGCCAGGATGATGTAGTAGAACACCCAGAGCATCGTCTGCTTGTCATTGGTGAAGCCGTAGGTGTGGAGGCCGGTGTTGAAGAAGTTCACATGCCACCACGAGAAGGCCACCACACAGGAGCCGAAGAGCGAGCAGAAATGAAGGCCCCATTCCTTGATGTAGCCGCCGAGGCGGGCGTGGAGGATCACGAGATTCCAGAGCACGATCATCAGCGCGCCGTTCTCCTTCGGGTCCCAGCCCCAGAAGCGACCCCAGGAATCGTTCGCCCAGATGCCGCCGAGGACGGTGCCGGTGAGCGAGAGCAGCAGGGTGAGGCAGACGCAGCCGTAGGTGACCTTGGTCAGGCTGCGGCGCAGATCGCGGTCACCACCATCGAGCCCGAAGCCACGGAGCAGGACATAGACGAAGGAAATGGCCGCCGTCAGCAGTCCGCCCGCATAGCCGGCGGTGACGGTGATCACGTGGATGGTCAGCCAGTAATTCGAGTTCAGCACGGCGACGAGCGGGTCCATGTGGTCCTTCGCCTCTCCGATCTCAAACTTGCGGGCCAGCAGCACCAGCCCCACCCCGACCCATGGAGCCACGGCGAGGGCGAAGCGCTTCCGGGTGAGGAACTCAATGAACAAGGCGAGCGCGATCACCAGCGTGCAGATGAAGATGATCGTATCATAAAGATTCCCGATCGGAGGACGCTGCATGATGATGCAGCGTTGGATGATGGCGATCACGCTGACCACGAAGCCGGAAGCCGTGGCGAGAGCACAGAGCCAGAAAAAGACTTTCCCGCTGGTCTTCCCGGCTGCCATCACCATGCCAATCGCGAGGAAGGTGCCGAGGAAGTAGAGCTTCAGGGCGTTCATGAACCAATCAGCCCGGTAGTAAGAGGCCTCCAGCTCGACGGCTCGATACTGGTTGTCCTGCTTGGCGCGACCGATCAGGCGAGTACTGAGTTTCCCGAGCTGGGCGCGGAATTCATCCTCGCTGGAACCGATGGCCTGGACGGTGGCTTCGAGTTGCTTGATGTCGGCGATGGACTCCTCGGGATTCGTGGACTGCTGGGTCATCACCTCCATGATGGCGTTTCCTGCACTGAGCCACACCGTGGAGCTGGCATCGCTGGGAGGCAGCAGGAAAAGTCCGAACTTGGAGAAGTTCGAGGCATCGAGGACCTGTTCGAGCAGGGCCTGGACGTGTTCGGGCACCTTGCCGGTTTCCTTCTGCGACTTCGTGATGACATCGCGGATGATTGGCGCGGTCTGCATGACCGTGCTGAGTTCGGTCGTTCGCGCGCCCTTGCCCTCGGGTCCCTGCATGGTGATCCCGGTCCGGGCGAACCCGAAGTAGCCGATCAGGCTTTCGAAAAGACGGACGTTGTAGGCGAGGTCGATGGTCTGGTTCTGAAAGGTGTCGCGCTTGGCGGACTCGATCGCCTCGTAGGACTTGCCGAGTTCCATCAGCTTGTCGCGGGCGGGTTCGAGGTCGCGGTAGCTGTAGCGGTCGCGCTTGTTTCCAGCAGTGATCCCGACGGCCTCGACGACGGCGGAGTTGTCGATGCGGAAGCTGGGGAAATCGACGGCGAGATTTGGACGGAACAGGCAGTCGAGCAGCCAGTCGGTCGGTGCCAGTTCGAGGGTGGCGAAGGGCTTGGACGAAACCTTGATCTTGTCCGGGTTCGGCGCGTCGATCTTCATCGAGCGCGATCCGTAGAGTCGCAGCATGGTGAAGCCCGCGTAGGTCGAGAAGGGCTTGATGCGTCCGCCGTCCTGGACCGGCAGCGTTTCCGCGAGTCGGACGGTTTCCTTCGACCAAGGCCGGTAGCCCTCGATCTTGCGAAGCGTGCTTTCCGGCGTCAGGTCCCTGGCCAGCAGGGCCAGCACGGCGATGAGCAGGGCGATGACGACGCCGAACGCGATCCAGCGGCCGGTGAGCGATCGTTCAGGAGTGGCTTGCATGGTGGAAACGGGAACGGATGAAGAGGACGAGCTTGAGACCGAACTGGAGGGTGAGTCCGACGACGACGACCCAGAGGCTATACTCCGGCCATTTGTCGGCTGGGTTCTTCACGACCTCGAAAACCGAGTAGAGTCGCTGCCCTGGACCGGCGCCGGGAGGCCCGTAGCT
>JAIXVN010000134.1 GCA_027483005.1 Verrucomicrobiaceae bacterium | reverse complement strand
GCTGCGATCCCATTCCCGCCGGTCTCCAGAAAGTGCCGAGTCTGGGCTGCCGTGAACTCGTCATCGATGGCAAGCGCGGCTCGCTGATCTGCTTCGACCGGGGCGCGGACGGCATCGTCTACCTCATAATAAAAAAAAAAGAGAATGTCTCCTGCGAGGTTCCGGTCGGGGGCCAACCAACTTTCAACCAGACCGGCCCGTGGGCCGTTGCCTCCTGGGGAACGGCAGACGACGTCTTCATCCTCGTCGGCGACGTCCCGCTCGAGCAACTCTCCGCCCTGTTCTAATTCCGCGCCGTGGCTTGCGTCGCGGCCCGCCGCATGCTTTCTCCCTCGCATGGCAAACGCCGGTGACCTCTTCATCCGCATCCGCGGGCTCGAACAACGCTTCGGGTCCCAGCAGGTGCTGCGCGGAGTCGATCTCGACATTTACCACGGCGAAACCCTCGTTCTCCTCGGCGGCTCCGGCGGCGGGAAATCCGTCCTCCTCAAGCATCTGCCCGGCCTCCTGAAGCCCCGGGCCGGCGCCATCGAGGTCGATGGCGTGGAGATCTCCCAGATGCAGGAACGCGACTACGGCCCGATCCGGAAAAAAATCGGCATGATGTTCCAGGGAGGAGCCCTATTCGACTCCCTCACCGTCGCAGAGAACGTCGCCTTCCCCCTCCGCGAGCAAGGCCTGAAGGACAACACCGAGATCATGCGACTGGTCAGTGAGGCCCTCGACATCGTCCGCCTCCCCGGCCAGGAGCAGAAACTCCCCTCCGATCTCTCCGGCGGCATGCGGAAACGCGTGGCACTCGCCCGGGCCGTCGTTTCCCGACCCGCCTGCGTGCTTTACGATGAACCCCACGCCGGACTCGACCCGATCACGGCCGACTCCATCGACCACCTCATCAAGGACCTCCAGCAGAACCACGGCATGACCAATGTCGTCATCACCCACGAAATGCGCAGCGTCTTCCGCATCGCCGATCGGGTGGTCTTTCTCAAGGAAGGCCGCGTCACCTGGATCGGCACCCCGCAGGAACTCCAGAACACCCGCGACCCCGAACTCCGCGCCTTCATCGAAGGCGACTCCGGAGATCCGTGGTAGAGTCCATTCCCGCCAACTTGTCGATTGGCACTTGGAACTTCCGACAAATCGGGCACATTCCCCCGCGTAGCGCACCCCACCCATGGCCTCCTCCGAACGACGCACCGAACTTATCGTCGGAACCTTCCTGCTCAGTGGTCTCGTCCTGCTCGGGGGACTGATCCTCCAGTTCGGGAGCTTTGGCGACAAGTTCAACAAGAACTACCAGCTGACGGTCATCTTCGACGACACTTCCGGCCTGATCCAGGGCTCCGAGGTCCGCATGGGCGGAGCGAAGATCGGAAAGGTCTCCGAAAAGCCCCGTCTCAACGAGGCCGTCAGGGTCGAGGTCGTCCTGTCGATCGACGAGCGGATCAAGATCCCCTCGAACTCCAACATCCAGATCGCCTCCGCCTCGGTGCTTGGTGACAAGCTCATCGTGATCACCCCGCCGAATCAAAAGGTCGGCACCTTCCTGGAACCCGGCCAAACCCTTCAAGGCGGCGGACCTTCCGGACTCGATGCCATCCAGAACGATGCCGAGGCCGTCGTCCGCGATGTCCGGAAACTCATGGGCAGCACCCAGGGCACGCTCATCAAGATCGACTCCGCCGTCGATGACCTCCGCTCCGTCACCGGCCGCCTTGGTGAAACGCTCGACAAGGTCAACGTCTCCATCCTCTCCGATGCCAACCTCGCCAGCATCGATGGCACCATCTCCAATTTCAACGCCACCACCGAGCAGTGGAAAAAGGCCAGCACCGAACTCCAGCCGGTCCTCGCCGATGCCCGCGAGGCCATCCGTTCCTTCCAGAAGGCCTCGGACAGCGCCTCCAGGACCTTCGACACCGCCGACAAGACCATCGCCGAGCTCCAGCCCGCCCTCAAGGAGATGCCCCAGGCCGTGAAATCCATCTCCAGCGCCGCCGATGAGGCCGCGCTTGTCCTCAAGAACGCCCGGGAAGGCGAAGGCCTGCTCGGCACCCTGACCAGCGACAAGGAGGTCTCCACCGACGCCAGCGTCTTCATCAAGAACCTCCGCGAAAAAGGCATCCTCCGCTACACCGACAAGGAGTCAAAGCTCGAGGACGACCCAAGAAACCGCTTCCGCGGCAAGCGCCGCTGATCACACATGTCCGGGGAGAATCCCTACGCCCCACCTGAGACGACGTCGGCAGGACTGCCGGATGCACCGGAGTCCTTCGGCTGGGAGCTGGATGGGAAGAGGGTCTGGGTCGAGAGCTTCGCCCAGTTTCCGATGATCGACCCCTACTCGGGGGCTTCGGAGGAAGTGATGACGATGAATCGTGTGTCGGTGCGTGTCCGCCCGCTGTGGATGTCGCTGCTGAAATGGGTGTTCATTGCTCTGCTGTTCCTCGGCCTTTCGCCCCTGCTGCACGGCGTCGCCACCTTCATCGGCGTGGTGGGGCTGATCGCCCTGACAATTGTTTCCGCATGGTATCCACTGACCGGGCTGAAAGTCTTTTTCTCGACGAGAACACTCAGGAACCGCGCGATCCAGTACTGGGTCTTCAAAGGCAGCCTGATGCTCGCCATCCTCAGCGGCCTGACCACCGGCGGACGGCGACTCTTTCCGGTGTGGCTGTCACCCGACTGGATCTTCACGATCACACTGGGCATCTGGCTGCTCGGAATGATCTGGCAGCAGTTTTTCGAACGCCGTCTCACCTGCCGCCGCCAAAAGGACGGCCGCTTTGAAATCCGGGGCTTCCACCCGAAGGCCCTGGAGTTGCTCGCCCAGGGGCAGCCGCTCAAGTAAGCCCCCGTCAGCCGAAAAAAACCGCTCTCCGTTTCCGGAAAGCGGCTTGGTCGGACCACGAGTGACTTGCTGCCTCACGGCGTCACTGCCACCCCGATCACCTGACTCGCACCACTCAGGACCGTATCTCCATCCAAATCACTCGCCCGGTATCCACGTTTCTCGGGCTGGCCGGGGATCGTCAGCGGACTCGTATCCGCGAACGGGCTGCAGAGGTGCTTGCGCTCACAACCCCCAAGGAAACCAGGGCATGACGCCCGTCGAACCTGAAGCCGACCACGGAGACCATTTCCCTGCGGATACCGGCCTCCCTGCTGGAGGCCATTCGCTGCGAGGCGAACAAGCGCGACGTGCCCTACCAGTCCCTGATCAAGATGGCCCTGGCGGATCATTTTGACGTTCAGCCGCGGTGATCCGGGCTCCACCGGCCGGGTGGACGCTCAGTCCCGAATAGCACCGGACTAAGCCACTTTTCAGGCGGCAAGGGACGGAAAGCCAGCCGAGGTGAAAGGGAGGCGTTGGCGCAGCATTTTCAACACCTACCCGCAGACTGGCTAAATTCGGGCTAGCCTTTGAGTGCAAATGATTTCGATTCGATAAGATATTCCCACCCCTCTATCTTTATATAAATTATTTCAATTAGTCAGTGAAATACTCGAGAAGATTTCATCGCTCAGCAAATTCAAAGCTTCATCTTGTAGGCCTGCCCCTACGACCTGAACTTGCCAAGCTTCGCTACCTCGCGCAAAGATGAGCATGTGCTGGGGAATAAGATGCATTCCTCGCTGCGCCTTTATGTAAACCCTTACACCTTCAACCCTCGAAACCAGCACGGGATATTTGTTACTTGAAAAATTGGTGGTCGAAGGTAGATTTTTAACTTGTAATATTGCTCCATCGGCCGCTCCTTCTAGATTAACTTCTGAAGTGAAGTAAACAATTCGAGAAATATATATCATTGCCCCCGAGTGGCTCACTTTGTAACTTTGAAACGAACGCATTAGTTTCGCCGCCTCTGGGGGCAACTTAAAGTCTTCCTGGATCGGTTTTGACGGCACTTTTATTCTCAAGCCTGCTATCTCATGAAATGAAGAATACTCTGACGAGAGTGGTATGGAGGAGGTCGAATGGGAGGCTCCGTTTTTTCGGACAGGCGCAACATCATTGTCCGGCATAGTTCCAAATAGGCAGCTTTTGACCACAACAAGCACGATCACGCAGCCAAATATGAGAATTGCTTTTGACGCCACCCAAGAACATCCACCTTTCTTGCTGGCATCCTGAGAAACTGGCAATGTTGGCGCGATCGAAGAAAATTGACCCGGAACTGTTATCTCACGAGCACAAGTAGGACAGTTGGCAACCATACCAACCGCAGATTCATCCGCTTTAATACGCTGGCCACAGTAATTACAATAAAACTTGGGCATTTTGAAAAATAATTGAGTTTGGTTAAATTGATTTTTTGAAATCTTTATGCCGTGACCTTAGTGAAAACTCCGTTAAGATCAAGAAGGTAATAGACCGACGAAATAAATGCCGTGACATCTAGGAGTAAATGCCAACGCTTCCCATTTTGACTCCCAGATAGATATACATGATCCGACAAATGACTCCACTTAACTAAATTAGGCTTAGGGTAACTCACGCCACTGATCTCCATAGCCGCCAACCATCCCAATTCGTTTCGATGATCGATTTCGTGATTGGGGCCGCCATCTTGAAAATACGGTGCTACCACATCAGCATGAATGATTTTATTAAATACATCCCTCACGCTCAAATCGTCAAACAAACAGATTAAGCCTTTGTATCTAGTATTAATAGATTTTCGATTCTCTAAATAGATTATTTTCACACCTGATGTTGCATCAGCCCTTTCGAATTGGTCGTCGAGAGTTCTCATGTAGATCGAAATCTCCAAGAGAAGACGTGTCATTGTTATTTGGAAGAACTGCACCTGAAGCAGAGAGGCGGGATCATTTTGACTATCCGGATCCGCTCTCCGCTCGATTTCTTTATTTGCATAGAAAAGGGTAAGAAGTTGGTAAGCCTTCGCTCGAACACCGTTCTGATCGACGCT
>JAIXVN010000187.1 GCA_027483005.1 Verrucomicrobiaceae bacterium | reverse complement strand
GTGATGACGGGATCTTCCCGCAAGCCTTCCGGAACGCGCCCCGCCTCGTGGGATTCCGGAAGACGCTCAGGCGGATCCATTTCCCCGTCGGCGGTGCCCGTTTCGGACCACCCGAAACCACCATGACCGAACAATCGCCCCTGTCCGACCGACGCAGCATTTTCCTGATGCTGCTCTCCGTCGTCCTGTTCTCCGCCAACACGCTGCTGATCCGAGGCATCAGCGCTTTCGCCCCTGCGGCCGATGGCTGGGTGGCGGCCTTGTTTCGCGGCGTGTTCGGACTGGGGGTCGTGGCAGTGTGCTACGGCTTCGGTCGTGGGTTCGAGCCGAAGCGCTTGATCGGCAGCCGGCTCGTCATGATCCGTGGGGTCGTGGGGGCCGCAGGCATCCTCTGCTTCTACATCAGCGTGACGAGATTGGGCGCGGCCAGAGGTGTCGTGCTGAACCTGACCTATCCGGCCTTCGCGACGCTCATCGCCGCCCTGTGGTTGAAGGAAACCGTGAGCCGCGCAGCCGTGGTGTGGATGATCATCGGCTTCGGCGGACTGGTGTTGTTCCTCTACGATGGCAGTCAACTGACCTACCTTTCGCCCTACGACCTGCTCGGGCTCCTCGGAGCGGTGCTGGCTGGGTGGGTGGTCGTGGTGATACGCCGGTTGCGACATGAGGAACACCCGGCGACGATCTATGCCTCGCAGGCCTTCTACGGCATGCTCTCGGCCCTGCCGGCGGTGACGAAAGTGTCATCTTTGCCGGCCATCGCCTGGGTCGGACTGATCGTGGCGGCAGTCGTGGTCTCCTTCGCGCAACTTGTGATGACCCGCGCCTATCAGAGGCTGCCGGTTTCACGCGGTTCCGCCATGCAGATGACCTTGCCGATCGTCACGGCGATGGCGTCCTTCACCTTTCTCGGTGAAACCTTCCACCTCCATGAGTTCATCGGAGCCGCCGTCGTCCTGCTCGCCACCTGGCGGGTGGTCGCGGCGAAATAGCCCGGACTTTTCCCCCATTGCCATTTCCCAGATGCACGCTAGCCTCCGCCCCTTTCCCATGACCGTTCCTGAGTCCTTCCAGCAATTCGTCCTGCCCACCTACGGCCGATTTCCGCTCGTTCCCGTGCGCGGCGAGGGCACGCGCCTGTGGGATGAGAATGGAAGGTCCTATCTCGACTTCTGCACCGGCATCGCCGTCTGCTCGCTCGGTCACGCCCATCCGCGACTCACCGAAGCGATCTGCAAGCAGGCCGCCACCCTCCTTCATGTTTCCAATCTCTACCAGATCCCGCAGCAGGCCGAGCTCGCCCGCGTGATCGTCGAGGATCATGTGAAGGTGCCAGGAAAGGTCTTCTTCTCGAACTCCGGAGCCGAGGCCAACGACGGACTCGTGAAAACTGCGCGCCGCTTCGGCCATCAACGCCCGCAGGCCGATGGCTCGCCGCGTTATGAAGTCCTCACCTTCAACCAATCCTTCCACGGGCGCACGCTCGGTGGCATCGCCGCGACCGGTCAGGACAAGGTCAAGGAAGGCTTCGACCCGATGCTGCCCGGCTTCCGGCACCTGCCGTTCAACGACATCGCCGCGCTTCAAAACGCGATCCGTCCGGAAACCGTCGCCATTCTCCTCGAGCCGATCCAGGGCGAAGGCGGCGTGAATGTGGTGAAGGCCGACTTTCTAACAGCCATCGCGGAGTTGTGTCGGAAACACGACCTGCTGCTGTTCTTCGATGAAGTGCAGGCCGGCTTCGGTCGCTGTGGCGATGCCATGGCTTGGCGGACCATTTCCCCCGACCTCCACGTCGATGGCATCTCGTGGGCCAAAGGCATGGGCGGCGGTGTGCCGATCGGGGCCTTCTGGGTTTCCGATCGCGCGATCAACGACGCAGGCACCGCGCTTTCCTCACTGATGGGCCCTGGCTCGCACGGCTCGACCTATGGCGGCAATCCCCTCGTCTGCGCCGCCTCGCTGGCCGTGCTCGCAGAGATTACCGAAAAGGATCTCGCCGGTAACGCCCGCAGGCAGGAACAGCGGATTCGTGAGACCGTCGCAGCCTGGAACCTTCCCATCGTCACCGAAGTCCGTGGAAAAGGCCTGCTCCTCGGCATCGGCATCGACGCCTCCAAGGTCGAAGTCCCCACCGGGAAGACCGCTGCACTGGTTCTGGTCAACAAAGCCATGGAACTCGGCCTGCTCATCGTCCCTGCCGGTCCTGAAACGATCCGCCTGCTTCCACCCCTGAATGTCACCGACGCCGAAGTCGATGAAGCCCTCGCCATTTTGCGCGAAGTGCTCGCTACTCTTGAGGGGCCAGGGGTCAGAGGCTAGGGGTCAGGAAGACAAGACCATGAATGTGAAATCCTACCGCGATCTATTGGTGTGGCAGAAGTCGATGGACCTTTGCGTCGAGATCCACACACTTGTCCTGACGTTTCCAAAACACGAACTCTTCGGTCTGAGTTCCCAGCTCAATCGAGCCATCGTTTCCGTGCCGTCCAATATCGCCGAAGGACATGGCCGCCGCACCACCGCTGATTTCATCCATTTTCTTTCGATCTCTCGTGGTTCCCTCAACGAGGTCGAAACCCAGCTCACTCTCGGCATGCGCTACCATTGCATTCCTGTCGTGGAGCACGACCTGCTCCTCGACCAATGCGCCGAAGTCGGCCGCATGCCCAATGGCCTGATGGATGCCCTCGAACGTCGCAATCCCTGATCTTCCTCTTCTCTCACTGGCCCCTGGCCCCTGAATCCTGGCCACTCCTCTCCCCTCCTCATGAAACATCTCCTCTCCATCGAAGAACTCACCGCCAAGGACATCACCTGGCTGCTGGATTCCGCCGAACATTTGAAGTC
>JAIXVN010000025.1 GCA_027483005.1 Verrucomicrobiaceae bacterium | reverse complement strand
TGGACTTTTTCCAGAAGTCGCATGCTGGTCTCGCCGACCATGCCGAGCCCGGAACGGTGGCGGCGATCCTGTTCAATCTCGGCTACCTGCCGGGCTCAGATCAATCGGTGATCACCACGGCGGCGGAAACTTTGAGGGCGTTGGAGGCATCGCTGCGGGTCCTGCGTCCGGGTGGCTGGTTGTGTGTGGTTTGTTATCCTGGCCATGAGGGAGGAAATGACGAGGCCTCAGCAGTGGAGGCCTGGATGGCCTCGCGAGGAGGGGAACTGCGGGTGGCCCGATACGGCCTGCTCGCCACGCTGCGTCCCGCTCCGTTTCTCCTGATCGCGGTGAAGGCGATGGGTTGACGGATGTCGGTTCAGGTGGCTGATTGGTCGATATGAAGGGGGCGTGGTTCGCGGTGCTATGGTTGGCGACTTTTCCTCTGGTCGCCATCGCGACCCCTCCTGCGCGTCCTGCTCCGAAGAGCCCCGAGGAACTCGTGCGTGAGCTGACGCGTGATCCCTCCGGTGACCTCTCCGTGCTGGCCCGCGCCTTTCTGGGAAAGAGCGGTGGCAACCAGCTGTTTTACTTTCCCACGGCCGATCCACAGGAAACGCCTGCCACCTGGGGTGTGCGTTACGACGACGTCTGGTTCAAGTCGAAGGACGGCACCAAACTTCATGGCTGGTTCCTATCTTCGAAAAGGAAACCTGCGCTCGGAACCGTGGTGTTCTCGCACGGCAACGCCGGAGCCATTGGCCATCATCTCGGCTTCGTGACGTGGCTGCTGCCGGAAGGCTTCAATGTTTTCCTCTACGATTACCGTGGCTTTGGAAGCTCGGGAGGATCGATCCAAAGGCATGGCTTGATCGAGGATGTGTGGGCGGCGTTCGACTACGTGAAGAGCCGGCCCGATGTGGATCGTGCCCGATTGGTTTCCATGGGCCACAGCCTCGGAGGGGCGAAATCGATCACCGCCCTCGCGGAGCAGCCGGTGCCGGGAGTCCGCGCGGTGATCTGCGACGGCGGATTCGCGTCCTATCAAGGCATGGCCGACATCGTCGCCGGCAAGGTCGGTCGCAACATCGTGACCGACGAATGGGCTCCAAAGGACTGGGTGGCGAAGATTTCCCCGCTGCCGCTGCTCTTCATCCACGGCACCGCGGATGAAGTGGTCCCCTTTGCCCAAGGCAAGCAGCTCTTCGCGGCGGCTGCGATGCCGAAGACCCTGTTCACCGTCCAGGGCGGCGGTCATGGTGACTCGCTCTGGAGAAACAAAGGCGAATACCGGACCAAGCTGGTCGAGTGGCTGAAGCCGAGGCTCCAGTGACCTCTGAAAACGAAAACGGGCGACCCGCAGGCCGCCCGGTTCGGAAATGATGGATCTTGGGGATCAGGCGAAGATTTCGCCTTCCTTGAAGAAGCGCTTGATCTCATCGGCAGCGGCTTCGACGGAGTCGGAAGCGTGACAGACGTTGCGCATCTTGGCGTCGCCTTCCTTGTCGCCGAAGTCACCACGGATCGTGCCGGCGGCAGCGGCCTTGGAGTCGGTCGGTCCGAGAAGGTCACGGACGCGGGCGATGACGTTTTCCCCTTCGAGGGCAAGGGCGATCACCGGTGATTCCTGCATGAACCCGCGGACCGATGGAAAGAAGGGCTTGTCGGCGATGTGCGAGTAATGCTCGGCGAGGATCTCGTCGCTCAGGGCGAGCATCTTGATGCCACGGATGCGGAATCCTTCGGCTTCAAAGCGGGACAGAACGGTTCCGACGACGTTTTTGGCGACGGCGTCGGGCTTGAACAGAATAAGGGAGGTCTCAAGAGACATGCGCGGGAGGTAGGAGTCCCGCACCCCACTGGCAAGTTTTTTCGAACCGCCTCGCGGAGTTTCAAGGGTTCAGTTTCAAGGTTTCAGCGATACGCCACTGGAAACTGAATCCTTGAATCTTGAACCTTCAGAGCGGCCTCGCATACGTATCACAGCGGTTGTGCCAGCCTTCCTTCCAGCGGGCCTCACCCCGGGCGGGTGGTGAGTTGCCGATCCGCCGGTCGAGCACCCGTTTCGCGGCGGCGGCGAATTCCTTCGCAGCGGTCGCACCGGCGGGAACCTCCTGCATTTCCCCGAGGACCTGCATCAGGCCCCAGCCTCGACCGTTGTAGCGCTCGGAGGGGCTGATGCCATCGCCCTTGAAATTGACGTAGTCGATGAGGGCGTAGGTGCCGTTGGAGGTGGTGGCGACCTTCTGATAGTTGGCCTCGATCCGTTTCCGCTCCGACGCCGGCGCGGCGGCGAGGATCTTCGGCAGCGCGGCGCGGGAATGCCAGACGATGAAATCGGTCTGAAGCGCCACGTTCGCGGCCAGCCAGTTGCGGAGTTCGGTCATCTTGGCCCCCTTGAACTCGGCGAGGAACTGGGACTTCGAGTTCCAAGGACAGTCCGCCAGCGAGGCGACGGCCGGTGGCTTGGCTCCCTTTTGTTTCGCGTAGGCGACGAACTGCGGCCAAGATTCCGCGAAACGCCCGTTGAAGCCCACCGGATACCAGATGAAGTGCCCGATGCCGAGTGAAGGAAACTCCTCTCCTGCATTCCAAGTGGTCAGTCCGTTGACGGTTCCCGCACACTCGTTCTGCCAGATCTTTTTCCCGATCGCGGCCTTCTGTCCGGCGGTCAGCTCCGCCCTGGCGGGGACGATGGCCATGAGAGCGGCGGCGCAAAGCAGGCGGATGACTTGCATGGCCGGAAGGTAAATGCATCCTCATCCATCAGCAAGCAAACCGTCATGAGCCGCATCCCCTGGGACAAACTCTTTTCCTTCAGCACGCTCGACGTGGTGAAACTCGTCGTCAGCGCCGCGATCATCGTCTTTGTGACGAAAATCCAGTTGGTGAACGACCGCCTCTCCGCCCTGCTGATCGCGCTTCCCTTCACCTCGCTGGTAGCCATGTCCTGGATGAAGGCCGACAAGCAGACACCGGAACGCATTGCCAACCACTCCGAGGGCACCTTCTGGTTCGTCCTGCCGACCCTGCCGATGTTCCTGATCCTGCCCTGGATGCTGCGCAATGGCTGGGGCTTCTGGACCGCGCTGCTGGCGAACTGCCTGCTGACCATCGCGTTTTTCTGGCTCACCGTGGTCGTGCTCAGGCGTTTCGGGATCGATCTGATGCCGAAATAAAGCCGGATCGAGTCAGATAAGGCTTGCTAAAGACCGCCGATCCTGATTCATCCGCCCTCCGACTTGCTGGTCGGAACTTGATCGAACCAAGGCGACTGAGGAATGACAACGGACAACATCATTCCCTTCGAGTCGCCTGATCCGATCTCCCGATTTCCCGGAACACCCATGAAAACCGACCTCATCGATAGAGCTGCCGAGATCGTCACCGATCCACTTGTCCTCGTCAATCTGGTGTCCCAGCGCGTTCGTCAGCTCAACAGCGGCCGTTCCCCGTTGATCCCGACCCGCCCGAGCATGGGGGCCGCCGACATCGCCCTGACCGAAATCATCGAGGGCAAGATCAAGCTGGCCGACAAGAAGGCCGAAACCGAGGAGTGATCCCCGGTCGTCGCGAGCGGACCCCACTCCCATGAGCGCGGAAATCGCGAGCAACAGGAAGTCCGGACGCGACTTTCACATCACCTCCAAATTCGAGGCGGGGCTGGAGCTCAAGGGCACGGAGGTGAAGTCGATCCGTGCCGGAAAAATCAACGTCTCAGACGCCTTTGCACGTGTCGAGAAGGGTCAGGTCTTCCTCTATGGCTGCGACATCCAGCCCTGGCAGACCGCTGGAGAGTGGTTCAACCACGCCGCCAAACGCCCGCGTCGTCTCCTTCTCAATAAGAAGGAAATCTTCAAGATGGAGCAGGCCACCATGCTCCAGGGCTGCGCCCTGCCGCTGCTGCGGATGTATTGGAAGGACCGCCGCGTGAAGGTTGAGATCGGCATCGGCAAGGGCAAGACCCACGCCGACCAGCGCCACGACCTCAAGAACAAGGTCGAGCTGCGCGAAGCCCAGCGCGAGGTCAGCCGGTTCAATCATCAGTAGGGTTCAAGGATTCAGTTTCAAGTTTTCAGCGCAGAGGAAAAGCTTCCCCCTCTTGAAACTGAACACTGGACACTTGAAACTCTGCGAAGCGGAAAAACCTTGCCACGCGGGCTCGGCTCGGCTTTTCTCCGCGCCCAACCTCAACCCGAGGACGGCCCGGCATTCCGCTGGACTTATCCGCACAATACCATGAGCGACAACGCAATCAACCTGAAGGACTTTCAGGTTCACGACAAAGACACCGGCAGCGCCAGCTATCAGGCGGCCCTGCTGACCCAGCGCATCATTCACCTGACCGCGCACCTTGGCACCCACACGAAGGACTTCTCGTCCCGCCGTGGATTGCTCAAGTTGGTCGCCCAGCGTCGCAAGATGCTCGACTACCTGAAATCGGAGAACGAAGAGAGCTACACCAAGGTCGTCCAAGGCCTCGGACTCCGCCGCTAACCACTTTCGCGATCACAGCCACCCGGGAAACCGGGTGGCTGTTTCGCAAAACGGGGCAGACGTTCACACGAACCCGCCCCGCCGGACTCCTTACGGAACGCCCGGCAAGAACGACCCCGCGCGGCACAGTGCTTCGCGGGTTTGATGCACAAAGAAGAAAAAACAAAGATATGAACATCCATACGATCACGGCCGAAGTCGGATCCAACCCGATCACGATCGAAACCGGCAAGATCGCCAAACTCGCCGACGGTGCCGTCACCGTCCGCTGTGGCGACACCATCATCCTCGTCACCGCCGTCTCCGCCACCAAGGTGAAGTCCGGCCAGACCTGGTTCCCGCTTTCCGTTGAATACAAGGAGAAGGCCACCGCCGCCGGTGTGTTCCCCGGCGGTTACTTAAAGCGCGAAGGACGTCCGACCGAAAAGGAAATCCTCACCTGCCGCATGACCGACCGTCCGCTGCGTCCGCTGTTCCCGAAGGGCTATCTTTACGAAACCCAGATCGTCGCCATCCTCCTGAGCGCCGACGGCGTCAATGACTCCGACATCCTCGCGATGGACGGTGCCTCGGCCGCCCTCTGCGTTTCCGACATCCCTTTCGCCGGCCCGATCGGTGCCGTGCGTGTTGGCCGCGTCGATGGCGAGTTCGTCATCAACCCGACCCACGACGAGCGCTCCAACAGCGACCTCGACCTGATCTACGTTGGTGATAAGACCAACGTCATCATGATCGAAGGCCAGGCCGACGAGCTCCCTGAAGACGAGTTCATCAAGGCCCTCCATTTCGCCCAGGCAGCCGTCACCAAGCTGGTGGCCGTCCAGGAAGAACTGATGAAGCTCGCCGGCAAGGAAAAGCGTTCCTACGAACTCACCGTCGCCAAGGACAACCTCCTCGAAATCGCCTACGAAATCGCCGGTGACCGCATCGAGGCCGCCATCTACGCGCCTTCGAAAACAGAGCGCGCCAAGAAGGTCGGAGCCCTCCGCGACGAGGTTGAAGCCGCCATCAAGTCCCGCGCCCCGGAAGCCACCGACTTCGACGTCGAGCAGGCCTTCGAATACCTTCAGAAGAAGGCGTTCCGCATCTCCATCATGGACAAGGGCGTCCGCGCCGACGGTCGCTCGATCGGTGACCTTCGCCCGCTTTACGGTGAAGTCGGCACCCTGCCACGCGTGCACGGTTCCGCCATCTTCTCCCGTGGAGAAACCCAGGCCCTCGCCATCACCACCCTCGCCCCAGCGGACGAGAAGCAGCACTTCGACAACTACGCCGGTGGCGAAGACGAGAAGCGCTTCATCCTCCACTACAACTTCCCGCCCTTCTCGGTCGGCGAGTGCGGCCGCATGGGTGGCATCAACCGTCGTGAAATCGGCCACGGTTCGCTCGCCGAGCGCTCCATCGAGCCCGTCATTCCGGACGAAGCCGATTTCCCCTACGCCATCCGCGTTTCCTCGGAAGTCATGGAATCAAACGGCTCCACCTCGATGGCCTCCGTGTGCGCAGGCACCATGGCGCTCCTCGATGCCGGTGTCCCGCTCATCCGCCCGGTTGGTGGTATCTCCGTGGGTCTTGTCACCGAGAACAACGAAGACGGCTCGATCAAGGCGCACAAGATGCTCCTCGACATCATCGGTTCCGAAGACTTCTACGGCGACATGGACTTCAAGCTCTGTGGCACCGACGAAGGCGTCACCGGCTACCAGCTCGACCTCAAGCTCCCGGGGCTTCCGCTTTCCATGCTGGAAGAAGCGATCCACATCGCCAAGGCCGGCCGCACCAAGGTCATCGCCAAAATGGCCGAGTCGATCGTCGAGCCCAAGCAGCTCAGCCCGCATGCTCCGCGCATCGTTTCCGTCAAGATCCCGGCTGACCGCATCGGTGAGCTCATTGGACCTGGCGGCAAGAACATCAAGGGCATCCAGGCCGAGTCCGGCGCCGAGATCAACATCGAGGACGACGGCACCGTTCACATCTACGCCTCCAAGCAGGAAGGCCTCGATCGCGCCAAGTCGATGATCGAGCGGATGTTCCAGGAGATCGAAGTCGGCAAGTTCTACACCGGCAAGGTCGTCAGCATCACCGCCTTCGGAGCCTTCATGGAAGTGCTTCCCGGCAAGGACGGACTCGTTCACGTGTCCGAACTTGCCGAAGGCCGCACCGAGAACGTCGAGGACGTCGTCAAGAAGGGCGATGTCATCACCGCCAAGTGCGTGGGTGTCGATGAAAAGGGCCGCGTGAAGATGAGCCGCAAGGCCTGGCTCCGCGAGCAGAAGGCCGAAGCCGCCGAGGCTCCTGCCGAAGGCTGATCCTCTGATCTGATTCATTCCCAAGGCCGGTGTCCTGTAAAGGGCTCCGGCCTTTTTGTGTTGGTTCCCCAGGGAATTCCTCCTTTCCGTGCAGGCCAGTCCATGCGAAACTCCACGCATGAGTTCAGCCTCTGAAATTCAAAGCTTGGCCCTGAAACTGCCGGAGCGTTCACGGCTCAAGCTCGCAAACGAACTTCTCCGGAGCGTGAAACCAGTCATCGCAGCTGAGGGATTGCTTGCAGAGGCTTCGAGACGCGAAGCCGAAATCGAATCCGGCGAGGTCAAGCCACTTGATGAGAATGAGTTCTGGAGCGGTATCAAACGCGCAGGTTTGGGCAAGAAATGACTTTAGGCCTGTCGTTTCATCCTTTGGTCCAGAAAGATCTGAATGAGATTCTGGAATACTACGAAACGGAAGCCTTGCCGGAAGTGGCGGATAGGTTCGAAACTGACTTTCGTTCGGCTGTGGCCGCCATCAGGGAAAATCCACGATCATTTCCATTTTGTCTGAAGCCACGGGCGTCCGGTTGTAACTAGAACAAATCCAATTGGTTAGAATCTTGATTCATGAAGGTTCCGTGGTCGATTTCCGTAAGTAGCTCATTTAGAGTCACTTTCTCGAACGGATGAACGCTCAAAACCTGCAAAGTTCTGTGGAGCGTTCCCGGCAGCCTGAGCTGCTTGTGGAGGATGGCGATCATCAAATAGGTGCAGATTGCGGTCCATATCTGGGTCTTCACCGCGTTGGGACTCGTTCCAT
>JAIXVN010000327.1 GCA_027483005.1 Verrucomicrobiaceae bacterium | reverse complement strand
CTCCGCGAGGAGTTCCGGGAAGCGACCCTCGATTTCGTTGCGGGCTACGGTCCGTTGCGCGAAAGTGCGATGGCCGAATGGCGTCAAGCTGCCCATCAGATGAACGGCAGTGCCGAACGGCTCATTGCCACCATCGAACAGTCATTCCCACCGGCCGTCGACATCACCAAGCGCTTCGGGTTCGAAACCCGTCTCTTCCAGATCGCCGCGCCGGACAGCATCCGGTTGGAGGTCGTGGAAGGGATCGAGCAACTCGAAATCGCGGATGACCGCCGGCGGATTGCCGATGACGCCTCGCGTCGCATGCAGGCCGACCTGGATGGCTTCATCCGTGAATGCGTCTCATCGCTGCGAGAGGAAACGGCACGCCTGGCCACGGAGGTTCTCGCCACCATTGATGGTAGCGAGAATGGCGTCCACCAGCGCACGCTCAACCGACTCAGCACGTTCATCGACAGCTTCCGCTCGCTGAACTTTGCGGGCGACCAGCAACTCGAACAGACGCTGGAGCGCTTCCGCCGGGATCTCCTCAGCCGTAGTGCCGAAGACTACCGCAATCAGCCCGGTGCGATGGCAACCCTCACTGAAGGCCTAAACCGCCTTCGCGAGAACGCCGTCCAGCTTGCCCGGGCAGATGCCCGCGACGTGTTGCTGCGCTTCGGCCAGATGGGCGGACGCAAGCTCAGCGCAGCGAGCTGAACGATCGCCAACGATCGGCTTCCGGGTGTCCGTCGTGGATGCCCGGAAGCATTTCCTTTCCCACAAAGCTGTTACCCTCACTCGACCTGCCCGCAATCACATCACTCGCCTGAATTTCCAACCATCTCTCTCAAAGCCACTTCAACCGCCAACGAACCTCTACCTGATCGATTGCAAGAAGGGCGGCTCCTCCCCAGGGGCCGCCTTTCTGCGTTTCTCTACATTCACATCCATTTCCAATCATGTCCCACTACACCACCATTCAGACCCAGATTCGTGACATCCCCTCGCTGGTCGACGCGTGCGCTGACCTTGATTTGAAAGTCGTTTCAGACAGTCACTGCCGGGGCTACGCCGGCGCGGTCCGCAAGGCCCCTCACGTCATCAAGCTGCGGGGACCATACGACATCGCCGTCGATCCCTCGCCTGACAACGACGGCACCTATGGCCTCACCACCGACTGGTGGGATGGACACGTCGCACGGGAAGTTGGAGTCGGCTACAGCCGCCTGCTCCAAGGTTATGGCGTCCACCGCACCCTCCGCGAAGCTCGCAGTCGTGGCTTGCGAACCACCAAGCGAGTCGAAGCCGATGGCTCGATCCTGCTAACCTTGGAAGGAGGTGGTCTGTGAGCCGCCAGATCCGCGTCAGAGTTTCGCCCACCGGCGAGATCCGAGTCGAGGCCTACGGTTTCAAGGGCGAGGGCTGCGAAGCCGCGACTCGGGCCATTGAGGAAGCTCTCGGCAAGAAGGTCCGTCGCGTCCGCAAAGGCGACTTCTTCATCCAGGGCCACCAACAGCAGCAGTCCCTTGGAGGCGAGTCATGAAGACCACCCTCCGCTTCACACCTTGCGGTCGCATCGACTGCCTTTACACCGAAGCGATCAACCTCCGCGAGCTTGGACGACTCACCGTCGTCCGGGCCACGGACATTCGCTTCAACGACTCCACTCAACTTTGGGACGTGCGCCATGCCGATACCGGCGAGGTGCTCTTCTCCCATGCCTCCCGTTCCGAATGCCTGCGGTGGGAGAATGCCAATCTCCAGCCTCAGGCAGGCAATTCAACCCCTTCACCAAGTTCATGAATCTCACCACCTACCTTCTAGCCGGGTATCCCGGTCTTGTCGTCATCACTTCCGAGGAAGCACGAGCCGAGGCGGAGATCGCCTCGGTCTGTGATTCCCTCAACCGACGTCTCCATGCCTGGTCCTCCAGCGAGGGGTTCATCTGTCCGAAAGAACGCCGGGTAAATCCCTGCCCGGATCCACTGGATGCCCTCCAGTTGATCGAGGACGTCTTCCCGCTGGAAGGCAAGAAGCAGGTTGTTCTGCTCCGCGACTTCCAACTCCATCTCGACCAGAGCGATCCCCTGCTCATTCGTCGCCTCAAGGACATCCTTCGAGTTGCGAAGAGTGGAGGACATGCGGTGATCCTGCTGGGTTGCCGGTTGAAGCTCCCTCCAGAACTCGAACACGAATTCGCCCAGGTGGATTTCAACCTGCCGGACTCCAACCAGCTTGGACTCGTTCTGGATGGCATCCTCCAGTCCGCCGAGATCAAGCGCCTGTCTGCGGCCACGCGTGAAGGCGCCCTGCAAGGCGCCCTCGGTTTAACAACCACTGAGGCTGAAAACGTCTTCGCTCTCTCTGTGGTCGAAACCAAGAAAATCGACCCGAAGGTGATCGCCCGTGAGAAAGCCCGCACGTTGAAGCGCAGTGGGCTTGTGGAGATCGTAGAGGCATCCATCGGCCTCGCGGACATCGGCGGTCTTGATCAGCTCAAGCAATGGCTGGTACGCCGTGCAGGGGCCTTCAGCGCGTCGGCGAAAGCCTACGGGCTCCCAGCACCAAAGGGACTTCTCATCGTTGGCATCCCCGGCACCGGGAAAAGTCTCACCGCCAAGGCCACTTCCGGGGCGTTTGGACTGCCACTCCTGCGCCTCGACATGGGACGCGTGTTTGGCGGCATCGTCGGACAGTCGGAAGCCAACCTGCGTTCCGTCATTCAGACCGCCGAAGCCATTGCGCCCTGTGTCCTCTGGATCGACGAAATCGAGAAGGGATTCTCGGGCAGCAAGTCCAGCGGCTCCACCGATGGGGGAACCAGCTCCCGGGTCTTTGGCAGCTTCCTTTCCTGGATGCAGGAGAAGGAGAAGCCGGTGTTCGTGGTTGCCACTGCCAACGACGTCTCGAAGCTCCCACCGGAGTTCCTTCGCAAAGGTCGATTCGACGAGATGTTCTTCGTCGATCTTCCGGACGCCCAGGAGCGCTCGCAGATCTGGGACATCGTCATCTTCCGGCATGGTCGCAAGTCCACCGACTTCGATTGTGTCGCTCTGTCCCGGGCCTGTGAGAACTTCACTGGCGCAGAGATTGAAGCGGTCTTCGTTGATGCCCTACACGAGGCATTTGCCGAATCCCGTGAACCCACCGAGAAGGATATCCTTGATGCCGCCAGTAGGACGGTTCCGTTGGCAAAGCTGATGGATGCTCAGATCAAGGCACTCCGGCAGTGGTCGACAGGCCGCGCCCGTGAAGCAGGAAAGGCGACTGAGCGGCAAACGAGAGGAACCAGACACGTCAGCCAGGCGAATTGATCCACACCTTTCGGCAACGCCACGGACAGCGGCAAGCCCGGTCGCACGACACGCCACCAGCGTGACCGGGGAAACACCGGGCCTGCATGGAGAGAACCATCTTCATGCAGGCCCTAAGCTTTGATCAACCAATCCCACAACCCAGGCCGCCCGGAGCTATTCCGAGCGGCCCTTTTGTTTCTACCCAACCACTACCCCAACCATGAAATCCACCACCCTCTATTTCCGCGAAGGCGGCTCAGACAAAATCTACCAGGCAGCAGTCGAAGCGAACGGCGATGGCTACGTCGTCAACTTTGCCTACGGCCGTCGCGGCAGCACCCTCACCACTGGCACCAAGACCGATGTGCCGGTGCCGCTCGAAACCGCCAACCGGCTCTTCGACAAGCTCGTGGCCTCGAAGTTGGCGAAAGGCTACAAGCCTTCGGACTCCGAAGCATCCCAGGTGCCTTCCTACGTCACTCCCGACGATACCGGGATCCGCCCTCAACTTCTCAACGCCGTCCCGGAGAGGGATCTTCACGGCATGATCCAGTCGCCAGATTGGGTCGCTCAGGAGAAGTTCGACGGACGACGGATGCTCATCGCCAAGGTCGGCAACACCGTGAAGGGCATCAACCGCAACGGTCTTCGTGTGGCAGTCCCGTCCGCCATTTTGATGTCTGCTTTGGCGATTCCAGGTTCTTACCTCTTGGATGGCGAGGCTGTCGGCGATGTCTTCCACGCCTTCGATATTTTGGAACACAAGGATCGTGACCTGTGCCAACTCCCCCTCAGCAAGCGTCTCGATGTGCTTGAGAAGGTGCTCCACAAACATGATCGCCACGCCATCCGCCGTATCCCAACCGCCACCCAGCGATGGGAAAAGGAAGCCATGTTTGAGACGCTTCGCGGTGAGAATTGGGAAGGCATCGTCTTCAAGCGCCGCGATGCTCCCTACACCAGCGGGCGACCGGCCTCTGGTGGAACCGCATTGAAATTCAAGTTCGTGACCACGGCTTCATGCCTGGTTGCCGGGCTTAACGGAAAGCGTTCCGTCAAATTGGCGCTGCTAGACGATGGCGTTGAGGTCTTTGCAGGCAACGTTTCGATTCCACCGAACTACAGCATTCCGCCTGTGGGAGAGGTCATCGAGGTAAGGTATCTATACGCACTCCGCACCAGCGGCGTCCTCTACCAACCGGTGTATCTCGGTCCTCGCGATGACATTCCACGCGAGGAATGCGTCGTTGGGCAGCTCAAGTTCAAGGCCGACCCTCAAACCGTCTGATTCATTCCAACCCTCAAAGGCCGCCACGTAAATCGATCCGTGGCGGCCTTCTCATTTCCACCAAGAACCTCATGAAACTCGAACACCTATTTCTCCATTCTGTTGACCCGGGAAACTCGACTGTTCCGGTCTGCTTCGATCGACTCCGAGACTGGATCGACCGACTCCCTGGCTGGTTCGGCACATCGGAAATCCCGAGCCCGAAAGCCATGCTTCTCTGTGG
>JAIXVN010000420.1 GCA_027483005.1 Verrucomicrobiaceae bacterium | reverse complement strand
GGGCGATGCTGCCGCCTTTGGGTGAGACGGGGAAGAGGGGCGAACAGATGATTTCGCGGGGGGCTTTCCATTTATCTGGTGAGGCGTCTGGTTTCGGCTGGAGGAAGGCGGGGGCCTTGACGGATTTGTCGCGCCACCATTTGAGGCCCATGCGTTTGAGGTGTTTGAGGGCGGAGGCGGCTGGAATGAGACGGGTCTGATACTGCCACTCCTTCTTTTTCGGGTTGAAGCCGAGCCAGAGTTCGATGCGGTCGTATTTGTCTGTGAGGCTGCGGAGGTGGTGGACGCGCTGGTCTTCGCCGGGTTCGCCGGTCCAGCCGATGCCTGAGCCGATGCTGCCCTTGCTGTCGAATTTCCAGACGGTCCTGATGGGGGTGCCGTCGCGGAGCAGGAGAGGCGGGGCGGAGCGCTGGATTTCGGCGGCTTCCTGTTTGCTGGCGGCAGTGGCTTTGCTGAGCCAATCCTTGACTTGGGATGCGGAAGGGAGGTTCCGGTCCCAAAGGGCAGCGGCGTCGGGGTCGGACGGTGTCATCTTGCGGAGATCGGCAAGGAGTGCGTCAGCGTCCTGATAATCTTTGGCGTTCAGGGGCGTGCGCTGGGCGACGGTGGCGCGGTCCGGGCGGACTTGCCGCCAGAATGTGCTATCGCCGAGCGAGCGCCATTTATTGGGAGAGGAGAGCTTGAGGATGGGACAGGTTTGATAGTCGAGGTTTTCGGGTCGCCAGTGGGCGATGCGTTCATGGGGGAGGAGACCGGGGACGACACGAGTGACTGGGCGCCATGCGGTGCGGGTTTCGCCGGTGTTTGGGACGGCCAGGGTGAACTTCTCCATCTCTGAGTAAAAGATCCCGCCGCAGGTGATGCTGTTGAGGCCCGTGCCGGGAGGGATGTGACTGATGACGGCGGCATCGACGAGGTGGTGGACATTGTCGTCGCGGAGCTTGGTGGAGCCATTGCTGAGCGGTGGCAGCCACGTGCGGCGGGCCTGGGCGGTGTGCCAGCCGGTGGGTGTTCCGATGCGTCTGGTGGATTCGTCGGCATCATCGAAGACGCCCATCCACATCTGGACGGCGGCCTTGAGCTGGCGTGCGAGTTGACTGACGCGTGTGGTGTTGGCGAAGTCAGGAAACGACGGCTGGGGCGGTTCGCTGGGATTTCTGGGGGCATCCCATGCGAAGATTTCGCGTTTTCGGGCGCTCCATTTCATGGCCCGTGTGGATGCCAGCATGTGGTCCCATGAGAGGCCGGGGTCGTGGGAAAATGCGAAGGGGACCCGGTTTCCCTTGGCGGCGTTGACCTTCCGTGTGGTGAGCACGAGGTTGTCATCGACGGAGAGACCACCGCGGCTTTGTGGGTAGAGGTGTTCGATTTCGAGACCTTCGCCGCCGGGGCCAGATCCGAGGGGGTCACCGAGTTCCTGGCCTGTGAAGGGGCAGATGCCGCCCTGCTGCCGGTGGAGGGCGATCCTGCGTCGGCGCGAAGCGACGCCGGAGTCTGCCTTGCTGGCTTCTGCGAAAGCGGCCTCCCGGCCGGTGCGCCGTTTCGACTGTTCCTTGAGGATTTCCTTTTTCTGTTCGCTGTTCCGCGGGGGATCGCCGACGACCTCAATGACGCAGTAATCGGGAGCCGTGCAGCCTTCGGGGAGGCGGTCGCTGCATTCTCTGAAGATCCGGCCGAGCAGACCGCTGCATTGCAATCCGGAGATCCGGCTCGCGGTGGGAGTCGCTTTTCGGGCGGTCCGGTAGGCCTTGTCGAGAGCTGCGTATGGCCCGGTGAGCTTTTCGACTTGAGGGAAGCAGCCGAATTCGAATCGCGGGCGGCGCTTCCAGAGGTAGTATTCGCATTCAGTGAGGCGACGGTGGATTGCTTCCGGATGGAAATCCGGCGCGGGGGCTCCCTGACGAAGTCCGGTAGCGATGGAGAATAATTCCTCTGCACTGGCGAGGCAGAGGGAACTGGTGCCGCGCATGCCGGCGGCGGAGGGGCAGACGAGGTCCCAGAGTTGGCTGAAGTAGGAGTAATTCGGGTCAGTTTCCTTAGTGGCGCTGGCGAGCTTGGCTTTGTCGATTCCCATGACGCTGCGGGCGTCGGCGAGGAGGAGTTCCCGGACCTCGGCTCTCGTGAGGGTGTTGCCGGCCTTGTCATTTGCAATGCGGACGGCGTGATCGGCTTGCGCCCGTTCGAGAAGACCCGCGATGGCGTTAGCGGAGGGGCGATGGGGAAGACCCGCGCCGCGCTTTTTGGCGGTGCCGGATGTCTTTTCCTTAACGACTGGTGCTTCGATGATGAGGCGTCGAGTGGCGAGGAATTCGAGGATGAGCCAGCGCCGGACCGGCCAATCGGAAAGCGGGGCGCATTTTCCATCAAGACCTGAAATGTTGAGCCCGAGCGGTTCCCGATAGGGACAATCCCGGGTCTTCTTTTTCCAGTGGAGTTCCATTTCTGCCCGCGTCTTGCGGTTGTAGTGGAAGATGGCGCGTTCCTTCTCCTCTTTTGACTTCGGGCGGAGGAAAAGTGCCCAGAGGAATCCGTCGCGGTCGGGGAGATAGGCGGCGTGCCTTTCATGTGCCAGGATGTGCCGGATGTGTTCCTCCACGGCAGAGCGGGGAAAATTCCATGTGCGCGCTCTCGCTCTGAGATTGGTGTGCTTGTCGCTTTTCGCGTGATCGGCGAGGACTCTCGCGATGCTGTGTTCGCGACTGTAGTCCAAGCGCTGGGCGATTAACTGTTCCCATGAAGCGAGGAGATCAGCCTGCTTGCGTTCCCGTTCCTCGTCGCTCCCGGAGTGCATGCCCTTCCACTCGAGTTCCGGGCCGATTTCCCGCAGATGGTTGGCGGCGGCTTCGTCGATGGTGGCTGTGGCGAGCCACTTCGCGGCTTCGTCGATGGAGTTTTTCTCGCCCCACAGATAGTCGCCTTCGGTGGCATCGCCTCCGAGGGAGTAGTCGTAGCCGCGGTGGGTGACGGCGTGCCTGATGCAGATAGCGAGGGCGAGGGGGCTCCCTACGCCCTGATTCAGGGCTCTGTGTCTGAGGATGAAGGGGTCGCTTCGCCCGTCGTTGCCCATTTGCTTATCGTCAGGCCATGGGAGGCCGTGCGTTTCCATGAGCGCTTTGAGGCGCCGGGTGCGGAGTTTGCGGTTCTTGCGGCAGTGGCGCGCGGCGCGCATCTGCCGTCGGTTCTTGAGATGTTCCGCTTCCGGCAGTTCCATCTGAACCGATTTGGCCCAGATTTCTTCGGGGCCACGGCGGAGATAGAGGCCGATGCCTTCGATGCCGATATCGATTCCGAGAACCACGGCGCTGTTATAAAACTCATGGGACGACCACGTGGCAGCGCTCTTCTGAACGAGTTCCGGCGGCACAGAAAATGGTACAGTCATGACTTGACAGTGCAGTTTCTTGAGGGTATGTCAATAACGGATCAAAACCAGTCCGCTGCGCGAGTGATGGCAAGAACACGTTCGAGCGCAGATCACGGGCGACTTCCACACGTGCGGGCCCGGCAGAAATGCCGGGCCTACGCATTTTTTTGGGGGGAGGGAGTGGAGGCGGGTTGGGGTTAGGCGGGGTGATTTTGGCGGGTGCGGGAATTGGGACGGGGGATTTGTGTGAGGGTGCGAGGAGTCGAATGGAATGGAGGGTGCGGACGGATCTGGTTGGCTTGGGTGGGGGTGAGGGGTGGCTGGGGTGTGATAGGGTGCCCTGTCAGGGATTGGGGATTGTTTTGCGGAGTGCCCGGGGTGTCGCCTGAGGCTGGTGTGGGGTGCGCCGTTGGTGTCGGAGGAGGGGCAGTCGCGGATGTCTTAGGGTCGGTCCGGGAGGAGCGGGTTTGCCGACGACCCGGCCATTGGTAGGTTTGCGATTGCGGTTTTCGAGGCGATCAACGAAGGTTGAAGATGGATTCGTCGGATTCATTACAACAGAAGGCTAGCGAGGCAACGCGCAATCTGGCCAGGGTGCTTCGGGAGCACGAGGAGAAGGTGCGGGCGAGAAGAATGGCAGGGTTGCCTTCGCCTCCATCGCAGACGATAGAGGAAATGTTGAAGAGACTCAACGAGGGGTTGCCTCCGGAGCTGCATTTCCGGGAGATAAAGGCAGGGGGACCCGGGTCGATAACTATGACGCTGAAGTCCAAGCGTGGCTAAGCGCAGTTGAGGCGGAAAAGGCGGCGGAACGACAGGGACGAGAGCCGTTGGCATCGCTTGGGGGAATGCGGATGCGGCGGAGGCGGCGGGCCGCAGCAAACTGGGAGATTTGTGAGGGAGGAGCGGGGTTGATGAGATGGAGGGGTCGGACGGATTGGACGGGATGGACGGCCTGGGTGGGGATGAGTGGGGTTTGCGGGAAGGAGTGAGGGGTGGTGGGTCTGGAACCACGAATGTCAAGAATGGACACGAATTGGTTCTCGAACGGGTGGGGTTCGGGGAACCGCGAGGGGGCGTCGGGTGATCGGGCTTCTGGGATGTGATTGGTGAGTTGGGTGCGAATCCGGGGTGTGCGGCGTTCCTTCAGAACGCTGGGGCGGGGTGGTGGTGTGCCCAGAGCGGTGCTCTGGGCTGGTATACGGTGTCCCGTTGGGACACGGGGTGGCGCGATCAGGCAGCGATAGGATTCCACACATTCAGGAATCCGAGGCTGTCGAAATCCTTAACGTTCACGGGCGCGAATTCGGGCTTCCATTTCCAGGGGGATGGTGGATGTGGTAGGTTGGAGTTACTGCGTTACTTGCCATGTCTGCCGAAACCTTCAGCGAACGATTGCCACAGAATGTTCCCGGGAAGTTCTACGTGGATGAGCAGTGTCTGGACTGTGATCTTTGCCGGGAGATTGCGCCGGGCGTGTTTCGTCGGGACGGTGAGATGGGGGTGTCCTACATTTATCGTCAGCCGGGGACGGAGGAGGAGTTAGCTGCGACGATTGAGGCAATGGATGGCTGTCCGTGCGGGGCGATTCGTTCGGATGGTGACGAGTTTGACTGGTCGGTGCCGCGGGACACGGTGCTTCCGGGGTGGCTTCGCGGGGAGGCATCCAAGCCGCCGTGTGAGCATTGTGCGGCGCGGGAGGTGGTGAAGCGGCCGTGGTGGAGATTCTGGTAGGGTTGGTGGACGCAGTGGAGGCGACGGGCCGCAGCAAACAGGGGGTCTTGTGAGGGTGGGACGGGTCGGATGAAATGGAGGGAGCGGACGGATTGGGTGGATCTGGTTGGCTTGGGGTGGAGATTAGCGGCGCGGCGGGTCTGGTTCGAGGGCGCGTGGTGGGGCAATTGGGAAGTGATAGGATGCGGCGGCTTCTGGAATCTGTGGGAGGGATCAGGGATCGTAGGTGGCGAGGCCGGTGCGGGTGACTTTGTAGAAGCGTTTCGGGTTGGCCTTGGTGCTGATGGATTCGGTGAAGGGGGTAGATGTGGTGCCGGGGGTGGCGGGGAGGGCGGGATTGAGGGTGGTCCATGACTGCAGGTTGCTGGAGGCCTCGACTTTATAGGTGCCGCCGTCGACGCTGGACCATGTCAGGGTGACGGTGTCGCTGGCCGGGTCTATGGCGGGAGCCTGGATGGTTGGCTGGGTGTTTGGTCCGCCATTGAACATCTCGACGGCATCTGCGGGGACGGTGGCGGCATTGCCTGCATTGGGAGTGCCGTAGTACTGTTTGCCGAGCATGTGGGGGAAGGCGGTGTTTCCGGTTCCGTCGATGGTGACGAAATAGGCGTAGGTGCCCTGGGGGAATTCCGGTGTGACGCAGGTGCGGCCGTTGTACTGATCGAGATCGAAATCGGTGCCCTGCTGGTATCTGGCGCCGGTGGACGGTGTTTTGACGATGTCGCCGAGGAAGTCGTAGTCGGCAGCGTAGCGGCCGAGGGCATAGGTGGTGACGCCGCCCGGGCCTGTGGTTTGATAGGTTGTGGCGGGCCCCCACTGGGTGGCGGTGAGGGTGACGGGATTGGTTCCTGAGGGATTGGCGACATTCCAGACGGCGGCGGCCCACTTGGGATAGGTGATGCGGCCGGTGGAGCGGAGGTCCTGGGTGCCGCTGGCTCCATTGCGCAGGACAAACCCGGTACGCATGCGGGCAATGCCGCTGGCCGCATTCGTGGCCGAGGCGTAACCATAGGGTCCGTAGATTGGATAGCCATCGTAGCACCAGCCCAGAATCGGTGAGTGACGCGGACTGGCGGAGTCTTCGGTGTAGGTGTAGGTATCGGTGGTCCCTGCGTTCAGGGTACGCTTCATGCTGTCGCCCAGCTGGTAGCGCAGGGCCTTGGGTTCGGCGTGGTAATGATACTGGCCATTGTTGCCTGGCTGGTGGGCGAAGCCTGGATCAAAGGTCACCACCTCGACGGCGAGGGCATCGCGCGACCAGATGCCGGTGCTGCCCATGCCGTCGGTGCCGGTGACGCTGGTGGGCACCGTGGGTGTGGCGGACTGGTTGAAGGCGAAGGCATCGCCGAGATCGTAAATGGCGACGCCATTGACCATCATGCCGATCATTCCGCCGGGGTGCCGGGTTTTGGTTGCGGCTGGTGCCGGATTGCGGGTGATGCGGATCTGGTAATCCTTGTCTGTGGGCCAGAAGCCGAACAGTCCGCCATTGCCGGTGAACCATGGTCCCATGGTATAGGACGCGAGGCCGTTGGCATTGATGTAGACATCGGTCGTGGTGTAACGGATGCGCTGCACGTCGGCGTAGACTGGCAGCGTCTGGGCGGCACCGCCTGTGTTGTTATTCACCACTCCGGATGCGGGCCACGTGGTTACGGGCGTGGTGAGTGCCCCGCTTTGGATGACCCGTGCGTAGACCCCGGACTGCTGGGTGTACCACGAGGAAAGAATCGGGTCAGCCACCGCCGGTGTGGAGAATGGCATGAGTCCTGTGATGAGGTGGCGGTATTTCACTGGCGGAGGAAGGTTTTGCGTCGGCCCATTAGCGATGGACGGGCAGGAAGGCCGATTCTGTCCGGATCCGCCGTAGACAACCAGGGCCCTCTATGGGCTACGTTTTCGCGGGGCCTTACGGGATGACGTTTATCCCGCGCAGACCGAAGAGCGGGGCGGCGGCGAGGAGGTGTTTGTCGTTGGACGCCGGGCTCATCGGGCGTCGCGTTCCTCAGAGATGATCTGGGTGGAGTCTGTGCCTCCGCTAAAGGCACCTGTGGCGATCATGGCTTCGTATTCCGGCAAGAGCTTGCGGTTGGCCCATTTTGACTGGCCAGTTGTGGTAGGGGACGATTGTTCCTCTGCAGCGATTGCGGTCTCGATAAGGTGGATGGTTTCCTGTGTTACGGAACGCCTGTGGGCGGCGGCAAACTGCCTCAGTTTGGCGTGGAGGGCTTCGGGGAATGATTTGATGACCAGTGTTGCCATGGTAGCGAAACGGTGACCCAGGGCTGCCGGGTTGCAACTTTTGATTAGGAGGGGGAGTTGCAAACAGCAGAGCGTTTTCCCGTGGGAGCGATTCTTTAGCGTGGGAACCGGGATGCGCAGCGCTGGAGCGGTGTCTGTGAGGTGTTGGGGTTTACGGCTTCAGGTGCACAAAGTTGGCCAGATGAAACGAGCGGAAATCGGCATCGAACGAAGTGAGCCGGAGTCCATTGGAGGCGGCGAGGGCGGCGAGCCATGCATCCGACCACAGATTTGGCGACGACTGACGACCAGTGACAAATTGCCGCAGGAAAGGCTCGTGGGCCGCGTCTGCCTCCAG
>JAIXVN010000310.1 GCA_027483005.1 Verrucomicrobiaceae bacterium | reverse complement strand
GAGCCCGCCAGCATCGAGTGGATCTGGAAAGTGGTGGCCGAATCAATCGCCGGAGCTGAGGACCTGGCAACGCGGGGCCTCTGCCAGATGGAGGCACCTGAGGAGCTTTCAATCCATTCGCAGTAATGCAACTCGCCCGGAGTCGGGCCGGGGTCACCGGAGCGACCAAAGGTGGAGATGGCCCGCACGGCCTCCTTCATCGAAACGCTTTCCCAGCCGAGGCACATGCGCGGCAGCAGCTCCACGTTCTTCATGGGCAACCCCATCGCAACCGCAGTCTCCGCGATCCTGCCAAGTCCGGCCTGCTGGCCAAAACGGACGGAGGCGGCGATCTTGGAGGTCTCCAAGGCGCGCCGCACCGGGATCTGACCTTCATACTTCGGCGCACCGATCTCCATCCCCCACTCCCCGAGGACTCCCTCGCGCCCGCCGATCATGACCGCGCGGTTGTCCATCTGCTCATCCGCCACGAGCGTGGCAGGAGTCATGCCTCCAGAGAGCCCGGCGGCGTAGAGAAAGGGGAAAAAGGCCGTGCCAAGCGGACGACGCCCCATTTCAATGAAGTCGAAGGGCACCTGGGCGTAGTCGCGACCTCCCACATGGGCCAGGACCTCTCCCGTCTGGTGATCGACCAGCAGCACGGCCCCCTGAAGATACTCGGCGGGCTTTCCGGAGTTCTTACGATAGTCGGCGTACTTCGGATTGGCGTAGTCGGGTCGGGCCTCGGCGGCAGCGAGCGATTTCTGCAGCGACTCCTGGGCCGCCGTCTGGGCCTCGCTCATGATGGTGGTGTGGACCTTGAAGCCTCCCGCCGCGAGGCCGTCCTCCCCAAGCACCTGGCGGATCTCATCGGCCACCCGCTCGTAAAGGTGGGAAGTCCCTCGCTGGAGCGGCCTCGAATCGATTTTGAGCGGCGTCGACCTACATTTGACAAGTTCGTCAACGGTGATCGTTCCTTCCTCCCGCATCCGGTCGAGCACATGGTCGCGCGACTTGCGGTTGCCATCGGGATTGTTGAGGGGCGAGAGCCCGGTGGGGTTCTTGATGAGCCCGACGATCGAGGCACACTCCTCGATGCTCAGGTCTTCGGGCTCCTTGCCGAAGTAGCCCAGCGAGGCGGAGCGGATGCCGTGGAAGCCGCTGCCGAAATAGATTCGGTTGAGATAGAACTCGAGGATCTGGTCCTTGGAGTAGCGCTTCTCGATCCGCAGGGCGAGGAAGGCCTCGACGATCTTGCGCTTGTAGTCGCTTTCCCCGAGTTGCTTCGACTCCTCCTTGAGCGGGTAGGCATTCCGGGCGAGCTGCTGGGTGATGGTGCTGGCTCCCTGGTTGCGCTCGCCGGCGGAGAGATTGGATTTCACCGCGCGGAGAACCCCGATGTAATCAACCCCGTCATGGCTGCGAAAGCGGGAATCTTCCCCGGCCTCCAAGGCCTTGATCAGCCTCGCGGGAATCTTGGCGAAGGGGATCACACTCCGGTTCTGAACGAAAATGCGGCCGATCTCCTTGTTGTTGCGGTCCAGAATGAGGCTCGGCACCTCGAGGTCGTTGATGCGCTCCAGATCGTAGGCCTCGGCCCTGGCACGAAAGGGCTTGCAATACTCCACCAACCCAAACCAGCCGGCGCAGCCCGCGATGATGCCGATCAGGAACAGACCGATCCAGAAGCCCTTGCGCCAATAGAAGCGTCTCCTGCGGAAGTTGTTTCGGCCAGTCTTGTCTCGTGTTGCCATGCCGGTGGAGGAATAGGAGAGTCTCTCTGTCACGTGACAGCTTCAAACACATACCCCCCCGATTCGACCTCGGCAATACCCGCGTTGAGCTCCGCCCTTGCCGCCCGCATCGCCGCTGGCGGGCCGATTCCATTTCCCGAGTTCATGGCGGCCGCGCTCTATCATCCGGAGCTGGGCTACTATGCGAGGGAGACCCGCCAGGTCGGGCAAGGTGGCGATTTCTTCACCAGCGTCAGTGTGGGCCCTGTCTTCGGTGGCCTGCTCGCCCGGCGTTTCCTGAAATGGTGGACTACCGCCGGTAAACCTTCCGAATGGCGCCTCATCGAACTCGGGGCCCACGATGGGTCCCTCGCCAGGGATGTTCTTGCCACTCTGAGTGAGCTCGATCCACAGGCCTTCCAATCCCTGGAGTATGTGATCCTCGAGCCGCTTCCAACGCTCGCGGCGACCCAGAGCGGGAACCTTTCAGCCTTCTCCGAGAGGGTGTTGATCCACGATGACGCCTCGACGCTGACCCCGCGTCCAGGCATCGCCTTCGGGAACGAACTGCTCGATGCCCTGCCATTCCATGTGATCGAGTGGCAGGAAGGCAGATGGACGGAGTGTCATGTCGGCATTTCCGACGGAGGTTTCTGCTGGCTGTCCGGGAAAACGACTTCGGACGATGTGTCATCTGCCGTGAAGAACCTCACCGGTCCTTTCCCTGAAGGCTATCGCACTGAGGTCAGGACCGTTTACCTCAGACTGCTGGAGTCGATGGCACAGGCACTCGGCACGGGCCTGATGCTCTGGATCGACTACGGCTTCGCAAGACCCGACTACTACTCCGAGGCGCGCACCAACGGCACCCTGCGGACCTTTCACCGCCATCAGGCGGGCGAAGATCCCCTCGCGGACCCCGGCCACCGCGACATCACGGCCCACGTCGATTTCACCCATCTTGCGGAAACGGCGATCTCACTCGGACTGACGCCAGCCTGTTTCAGCGATCAGGGTTCGTGGCTCACCCGGCTCGCCGCCGACTGGCTGCGGGGCATGGAAAACGCGCCGGATCCCGCCGCCATCCGCCAGTTCCAGACCCTCGTCCACCCCTCGCATCTCGGGGCACGCTTCCATGTGATCGAACTGACGATCGGCGGAAAAGCGGATCCCATCGAGGTTTCCCGAGCCCTTCATCGCCTCGCCCTGCCGTCGGAGATCCATCCTTGATCCCTCGGCCCGGACCGCTAAGGTCGGGCCCGGAAGCCGGAGTGGCGAAATTGGTAGACGCGCCTGACTTAGGATCAGGAGCCGCAAGGTGTGCAGGTTCGAGTCCTGTCTCCGGCACTTTCCTCATCCTACCGCCATGAACGAACTCGAACAAAAACTCACCAGCCTCGGTCTTAGCCCGGAACAGTCCCAGCAGGCCATCCAGGCGGTCGTGGAGTTCATCAAGGGCAAGGTCCCGACCGAATACCAAGGCATGGTCGATCAGGTCATGGCCGGAAACTTGCCCGATCTCGGTTCGCTCGGCGGACTGATGGGCGGACTCAAAGGCTTCTTCGGCAGCAACAAGTCCTGAGGTCACACGATTTCGAAAGGCCCTGCTGTCTTCATGCAGCGGGGCTTTTTTGTGGCCATTTGGCCGAAATGCGGCTTTAACGCCGTCCTTTTGTTGCCATGAAGTTTCCGTCTCTCGCCTCAGCAGTCGTTCTCTCAATTCCAGCATGGGCAGCCCCCATCGAGGTGGAGCCATTTTCCGGAGCCTCGGCCTGGGTCCTGCCCGGTGGCGAAAAAGGGGTCTCTCTCGCGGCCGAAAAGTTCGCCGCCGTTCGGGTCAGCGTTCCCGCCTTCACCGACAAGGAAAAGGAGTTCGGCGGCAAGTGGCGCGGCATTCTTTCCGTGGACGCCTACGGCACGGCCGATGGAAAGAAGAGCACCCTGGCCCTCGATGCCCTCGACCCGCTCACCGGCGAGGTCTTTGCCACCACCCAAGGCAGTGTCATCGGCAAGGCTCCGCGTGCGCCGTGGGCGGTGATCGTCTCCTCGGAACAGGGAAAAGGCTCGGCCGGCAGGCTGTTTGACGGCGATCCCTCGACCGATTGGCACAGCGCCTACGGCCAGGAACAGGCCCAACCACCCCACTGGGCCGGACTCGAGTTCGGCGAACCCCAGAAACTGGAAGGCGTCCGCTACACCCCGCGCCAGGGAGGTTTCACCAATGGCGTCGCGAAGGGCTACCGTGTCGAGGTCCGCAAGCCCGGAGGAGCCTGGGAGATCCTGTCTCGTGGCGAGAGCAACCAGGAAGTGGCCGACGCCCGCAAGCCGATCGAGGTGAAATTTCCAGCCGCCGTGGAGGTCGAGGCCTTCCGCTTCGTGATCGAAAGCGACTGGAGCGGCGGAGGATTCGGCACCGGTGGAGAGATCGAGCCGCTCGGCGTGAAACTTCCCGCCAAGTCCCAGCCGGTGATGGCCTCCTCACGACTCTGGCTGGAGATCCCGAACGAACTTCTCAGCAAGCTCAACGGTAAAACCTTCGGCCTCAAGGTCCGCACCACCAGCGGCCCGATCGCCGTGCTCGGCACGCCGCGATTCAGCCGCGTCAGTGAAGCCCCCACCGCCGCACTCTTCGGTCGCTCGAATGGCGGCACCGGTCCCGACAAGCTCGGCGCGGGACTCCTCGGATTCGACGCCCTCACCGAGCACGAGCAGACCGTCCTGACCGTCATGGAAGTCCGGAAAAACTCCCCGGCCTCCAAGGGCAAGCTCAAGGAAGGCGACGCCATCCTTTCGATCGGTGGACTCCCCCTCCCCGTCAATGATCTCCAACCCGGATGGGAGTGGTTCCACCGCAGCCACGAGGCCATTCTTGGCCGCGCCACCGAGGCCGCGCTGAAGGCAGGAAAGACCACCCTTCCGCTCACCGTGATGCGCGAGGGCAAACCGCTGGAACTCACCTTCGATCTCCCGCGCACCAAGGCCTTCGGCACCATGGACCCCACCACCGATCCCGAGGCCGCCGCCCTGCTCAAGGATCTGCTGGGCTTCATCGAGTCCTCCCAAAAGGACGATGGCTCCTGGTCCGGTGACATCATCCGCACCACCTTTTCCTCCCTCGCCCTGCTCGCAACCGGGGAAAAGAAATACCACAGCCGCGTGAAGAAGGCCGTGGAGTGGTCGCTCGCCAAGTACCCGAAGCCCGATACCTACGGCAACCTAGGCTTCTGGTCAGGCTCCTACGCCGGCATCCTCTACAGCGAGTGGCACCTGCGCACCGGCGACAAGCAGGTCCTGACCCACCTCGAGGCCCTGCGCGACTGGGCCGTCAATGGCACCCACCCCTCCGCCTGGGGCGTGCCCGCGCTCGGCCACGGACCCGACGGGCTGCCTTATGAAAACAAGGCCCTCGTCGCGCCGACCTGCCACCTCCTCGTCTTCGAAGCCCTCGCCCGCCGCTGCGGAATGAAATCCGGCATCTGGGAAAAACTCATGCCCTTCATGGAAATGGCCTGGTCCGACCCGAAGGAAGGCGGCCACGGAGCCCTCGGCTACAATCGCTCCTACAAGGACACCGAAGAGTTCTGGTCGCGCAGCGGACAGTTCGCCATGACTTGTCATCTCCGCGGCGATCGACGCGACATGCGCGATGCGATGACGAAGTTCATGCTCGGCCACCACCCCTGGTTCCGCAACAGCCATGCCTACGGTGAACCCGGCGGCTCCTGGGGCCTCCTCGGCCTGAACCTTGCCGCCCCCGCCGCCTATCGCGAGGTCATCCGCGAGTATGGCTGGTGGTTCTCGCTGGCCTGGGAAAAGGGCTACGGCCTGCGTTTCACCACTCCCCACATGGGCGCTCCCTACATGGGCGAGGACGACCTGATCAATGCCACCTACGCCCTCGTTCTCCAGGGCCCGCGCCAAACCCTCCACATGACCGGCCTCGGCAGCAGCGCCAGCCACTGAACGCGATTCACGCAGGCTCACTCCTGCCCTCAACCGCCTGCCGCCGCTCCATCCACGCCAGATAGGCGAGGACCACGAAATACAGGGCAAACTCCAGCGCCTTCATCGTGTAATCCATCGGCTTCCCATCCCCACGGCAGCCGCAGGAAATGTTCAGGCCCTGGCTCCACGCGTGACCGACCCCGTAGGAAAACACGGTCACCAGCCCGGCGATCGTCACCAGTGCCGCACGACGGAGCACATCGAGCGTCAGGCAAAGCCCTGCCACGACTTCAAACCACGGCAGCGTGCAAGCCACCACCGCGTCCCACGGAGACGAAAGCATCCGGTAATTCGCCACATCCTCGGTGAATTTCGCCAGCCCGCTCACAAAGAGCTTCTCCCCTCCCGAGTGCGCAAACCACACCCCAAGCAACACCCGCAAAATCAGGGCAGCAACTTCCGTGGGCTTCAAGGGATGCATGCGCGGAGAATGAAGTGCCAGGTTCCAAGTGCCAAGTTCCAACGAAGAGGCGTAAGCGTCGACACTTGGTCTGGCTTCTCACTTCCACGCTTTGCGCCTGCCCAAGTTGCGGCTATGGAAAGTGCATGCCCTCCGGTGTCGTCAGCCTCCTCCAGGACTTGGTCCGCATTCCCTCGGTCAATCCCGACAACGCCCCCGGCACCGACCAAACCGGCGAGGCCGCCATGGCTGCCTTTCTCGATGGCTGGCTTTCCGCCCTCGGGGCCGAGGTGACGATCGAGGAAATCAAACCCGGCCGCCCCAACCTCATCGCCCGCTTCGCCCCGCTCGATGGCCGACCCCGCCTGCTCTTCGGTCCCCACCTCGTCACCGTCGGCGTCAGCGGCATGACCATCGATCCCTTCGCCGCCGAGATCCGCGATGGACGGATGTGGGGGCGCGGGACGTCGGACACCAAGGGCCCCATGGCCGCCATGCTCTGGGCGCTGCATGAAAACCGCGACCAGCTCGCCAGGGCCCGGGTCGCCTTCGATTTCGTGGCCTTCATGGGGGAGGAATCCGGCCAGTGGGGCTCGAAGGATTTCGTGAAAAGGCACGGCCATCACTACACCTTCGCCCTCGTCGGCGAACCCACCTCGATGCAGGTCGTCCACGTGACCAAGGGCTCGCTCTGGGCCACCCTCCGCACCACCGGCAAGGCCGCCCACAGCTCCCAGCCGGAGCGCGGCGAAAACGCCATCATGAAGCTGGCCCGCGCCCTCGACCAACTCGATGCCGAACTCGTCCCCAAACTTGCCACCTTCACCCACCCCGTGCTCGGCCGAAGCACGATGAACGTCGGAGTCATCCGTGGCGGCTCGCGTCCGAACATCGTGCCCGACCTCGCCGACGCGGAAATCGACATCCGCATCACCCCCGCCCTCGCCTCATCCGGTGGAGCGCTTGCCCTTCTAACAGAAACCATCGCGCGCCTTGGGCTCCCGTTGGAAATCGTCCGTCCTCATGAAAACCCACCCATGGAGACCGACGCCGCCCACCCGATGATCCAGGCCCTGCTGGCGACCGATCCGGCCTGCGGCCTCGCCGGAGCCCCCTGGTTTTCCGATGCCGCCCACCTTTCCCACGGCGGCGTCCCGAGCATCTGCATCGGACCGGGCTCGATCGATCAGGCCCACACCGCCGACGAGTTCATCGACCTCGCCCAGCTCGAAGCCGGAGCGGACTTCTTCACCAAGTTCGTGCGCGGACTTTGCTGATCCACAGAAGCCGTCTGAATATCAACTGCCGGGATGCAAGATCCAGAAAGTGGAACCGCGATCGGAACGGAGTGGAGATGAACCGGAGATCGGATGGACACCGATCAATGCAGACAGCAGCCTGAAACCCCATGACTCAAAGCATGCGATCCCTCTTCAAATTCACGTTCGTTCATCTGCGGTTGAATTCCTCTTTTTGATTCCTAAGACAGCTGTCTAGAAATCCTTGCTGTTGTTGGGATGGGAGGCTTTCGGGGCTTTCAGTTCGGGGCCGAAGCCGATGTGGGTCCAGAAGGCGGTATCGCGGTCGTCCCAGAGTTCGCGTTGGGCGATCATCTGCTCGCGGAGGTGCTGGAGTTTCTCCGCCTGCGTGGGATCGGTGGCGAGATTCCTCATCTCGGTTGGATCGACGGCGAGGTTGAACAGCTGGGTGCTGCGGACCGCTTTGACATGGGTCTCGATGAGCTTCCAGTCGCCCTCAACCACCGCGCGCATCAAGTTGGTGTAGCCGTCATAGACGACCTTCCGCTCCCCTTTGCGGCTGCCGGTGGCGATGGGCAGGAAGGACTCGCCCTCGACCTGGCCAGCCTTCGGAGTGGCGGCGGCGACTTCGGCGAGGGTGCGATAAAGTTCGAAGTTATAGACCGGGCTCGTGCTCCGACCGCCGGCCTTGATGCCCGGGCCGCGAAGGAGCATGGGGACCCGCAGCGAGTGCTCGTAGAGGTTCTGTTTTCCAAGCAATCCGTGGCTGCCACGAGCGAGTCCATGGTCGCTGGTGAAGATCACGAGGGTGTTGTCGGCCAGGCCCTTGTGCTCGAGTTGATCGAGGATTTTCCCGACCCAGGAGTCGAGATGAGTGATCATGCCGTAATAGATCGCGTTCTGGTGGCGCACCGCCTCCGGTTC
>JAIXVN010000077.1 GCA_027483005.1 Verrucomicrobiaceae bacterium | reverse complement strand
CCGTTCAGCCTTTGGCCATGAGTTCCATCCTGCCCGGTCGCACCCCGCACACCCCGATCGCCGTGAACATCGAAATGTGGTTCGAGGGCGACTTCGTTTCCCGCATCGAACAAGCTGCGAAGCTGGGCTTTCCGGCGATCGAGCTCTGGACCTGGAAGGATAAAGACCTCGTTGCGGGTGCGGCAGCCTTGAACAAGCACGGCATGTCCGCCACGCAGTTCACGGCGTGGGGCTTTGGGAAAGAGATCAATGATCCGGCGTTTCCCGTGACCGCGTTTGTTGAGGAGATTGATCGCTGCTGCGAGGCCTCGAAGCTTCTTCCAGGCTGTGACCTGATGACCGTGGTCGGTGGTGACAACATTGCGGGTCTGACGATGCAACAGATGCATGCCGCCGTGATTCAGAAACTCCGCGCCGCCGTGCCGGTGCTGGAGTGTCATGGCAAGACAGTCATCCTTGAGCCGATGAACCCCTACAATCACCCCGACCATTGCCTCTATGGCAGCGCCGATGGCCTCGCAATCTGCGAGGCGGTGGATTCGGAGCAAGTGAAGCTCAACTGGGACCTCTTCCACATGAAGCGCTATGAGGGCAACCTCATCGACAACCTCCGCAAGGGCGTGAAATGGATCGGCTACGTCCAGTTCGCTGACAGCCCGGACCGGCATGAACCGAGGACGGGGGAGGTGCGATTCGAAGAGCTTTTCCGCGAAGTGCGGAAGCTCGGGCTTCCGCTGCCTCTGGGCGCGGAGTGTATTCCATTTGAGGGTAATGCGGTCCGAGCTGCGACCAGATTGTTCGAGGTGGATGCTGCGTCGGAATGAACCGGGTTTTCTGCCGACTCAACGGTTCTTCGCGATCTTCCTAACGAAAAGAAACAGCAAGATGGCGATCAGGAGAAAGAAAACGCCAAATCCCTGAACCTCGCTTTGGCTATAGTGAAAGGAAACGGATGATACAGATCTCCTTGTACCTCCTGTTCCAGAATAGGAGAATGGGAAGATCAAACAAAGCAGGCCGACTCCTGTTAGAGGAATCGGCCCGATGAGTAGGAGCAGAAGGTAAGCTTTTGATTTCCGACGTTTCCCGCCCATGGATTGTTAGACCAGCGCCTCTTTCACGGCGGCCTTGGCGAAGTCTCGGTTCATGCGGGCGATGTGATCGGCGCTGATTTCCTTCGGGCAGGCGGCTTCGCACTCGTATTGGTTGGTGCAGTTGCCGAAGCCTTCGGCGTCCATCTGGCGGACCATGGCCAGCACTCGCTTTTCGCGCTCCGGCTGGCCCTGCGGCAGATGACCGAGATGGCTGACCTTGGCGGACACGAAGAGCATCGCGGACGCATTCTTACAGGAAGCCACGCAGGCTCCGCAGCCGATGCAGGCGGCGGCATCGAAGGCGCTGTCGGCATCGGCCTTCGGGATCGGCAGCGAGTTGGCATCCACAGCGGAACCGGTGCGGACGTCGATGTAGCCACCGGAGGCGATGATGCGGTCGAAGGCGGAGCGATCGACGATCAGGTCGCGGACGATCGGGAAGGCTTTGGCGCGGAAGGGTTCGATCCAGATGGTGTCGCCATTGGAGAACTTGCGCATGTGGAGCTGGCAGGTGGTGACGCCGCGCTCCTTGCCGTGGGGGATGCCGTTGATGGTGAGCGAGCAGGAGCCGCAGATGCCTTCGCGGCAATCGTGATCGAAGTGGATCGGCTCCTTGCCTTGAACGATCAGGCCTTCATTGACGATGTCGAGCATCTCCAGGAACGAGGCTTCCTCGGGGATGTTGTTGGCCGGATAGGTCTCGATGCGTCCGGCGGATTCCTTGCTGTCCTGACGCCAGACTTTGAGGGTGAGATTGAGTTGCTTGGACATGGCGGGTGAGGCTGGAAGAGGTTCGTGGAAAAGGATCAGGCGTAGGAGCGGACGGAAGGCTTCAGGGTCTCGAAGGTCAGCGGCTCCTTGTGGAGGATCGGCGCATTTCCAGCACCGGTGAACTGCCAGGCGGCGACGTAGGCGAAGGTGTCGTCGTGGCGCTTGGCCTCGCCCGGCTGGGTCTTGCCGGCCTGCACTTCGGGGTCGGACTCGGTGTACTGGTGCTCGGCGCGGAAGTGACCGCCGCAGGATTCCTCGCGGTTGAGGGCGTCGTGGCACATCAGTTCACCGAACTCGAGGAAGTCGGCGACGCGGCCGGCCTTTTCGAGTTCCATGTTGGCTCCAGCACCCGAGCCGGGGATGCGGACGTTGCTCCAGAACTCCTCGCGGATGGCGGGGATTTCCTTGAGGGCTTGGTTGAGCCCTTCGGCGGAGCGTTCCATGCCGCACTTGTCCCAGATGATCTTGCCGAGGTCGCGGTGGAAGGAATCGACCGTGCGCTTTCCGCCGATGGCGAGCATCTGGGCGGTGCGGGCGTTGATTTCAGCCTCGGCCTTCTTGAACTCGGGGTGGTCGGTGGTGACGGTGCCGGGCTTCTGGGTGGCGAGGTAGTTGGCGACGGTGGTCGGGGCGACGAAGTAACCGTCGGCCAGGCCCTGCATGAGGGCGGAGGCGCCAAGGCGGTTCGCGCCGTGGTCGGAGAAATTCGCCTCACCGAGCACGTGGAGGCCGGGGATGTTCGACATCAGGTTGTAGTCCACCCAGAGGCCGCCCATGGTGTAGTGGACGGCGGGATAGATCATCATCGGACGGGTATAGGGATCCTCGCCGGCGATCTTTTCATACATCTGGAAGAGGTTGCCGTAGCGGGCGCGGATGGTCTCCTCGCCGAGTCGCTTGGTGGCATCCCGGAAATCGAGATAAACCCCGAGGCCGGTCGCGGCAATGCCACGGCCTTCATCGCAGACTTCCTTGGCGGCGCGGGACGAGATGTCGCGCGGGGCAAGGTTTCCAAAGGAAGGATACTTCCGCTCAAGGAAGTAGTCGCGGTCGTCTTCAGCGATGTCGTTCGGGGAAAGCTGGCCCTTGCGGACCTTTTCCGCGAGCTCGCGGGTCCGGGGGGCCCAGACACGGCCGTCGTTGCGGAGCGACTCGGACATCAAGGTCAGCTTCGACTGGTATTCGCCGCTGACCGGGATGCAGGTCGGGTGGATCTGGGTGTAGCAGGGGTTGGCGAAAAGGGCTCCCTTTTTCGCGGCCCGCCAGGCGGCGGTCACGTTGCAGCCCATCGCGTTGGTCGAAAGGAAGAAGACGTTGCCGTAGCCACCGGTGGCGAGCAGGACGGCGTCGGCGGCGTGGGAGGAAATCTTCCCGGTGTTGAGGTCGCGGACGACGATGCCCTTGGCCTGGCCGTCGACGAGGACGAGGTCGAGCATTTCGGTGCGCGGAAACATCTTCACGCCGCCCTTGTGGATCTCCTTCTCGAGGGCCTGGTAGCACCCGATGAGCAGCTGCTGCCCGGTCTGGCCACGGGCGTAGAAGGTGCGGGAAACCTGGGCACCGCCGAAGGAGCGGTTGTCGAGGAGGCCTCCGTATTCACGGGCGAAGGGCACGCCTTGGGCGACGCATTGGTCGATGATGGAGGTGGAGACTTCGGCGAGGCGGTAAACGTTGGCTTCGCGCGAGCGGAAGTCGCCGCCCTTGAGGGTGTCGTAGAAGAGGCGGAATGTGGAGTCGCCATCGTTGCGATAGTTCTTCGCGGCGTTGATCCCGCCCTGCGCGGCGATCGAGTGGGCGCGGCGCGGGCTGTCCTGATAGCAGAAGCACTTCACCTGATAGCCCAGCTCGGCGAGGGTGGCCGCAGCGGCTCCACCGGCGAGGCCTGAGCCCACGACGATGATCGTGTATTTCCGCTTGTTGGCCGGGTTGATGAGCTTCGAGTCCATCTTGTGCTTCGACCACTTCTGGTCGAGCGGTCCGGACGGCACTTTCGAATCGAGGATGAATGACATGGCGTGGGCAGGTGAGGGATTATTTTCCAAAGCCGAAGACGAGGATGGCGAGCGGGATGGAGATGAATCCAAGCCAGATCAGGAGGGCATAGCCTTTCGAAATGGCAGTGATCATCGGGCGGGACTTCTTGGAGCGCAGGCCGAGGGTCTGGAACATCGAGGCGACGCCGTGGGAAAGGTGCGAGCAGAGGAGGGTCATCGCGATCACGTAGAAGGCGACGACATACCAGACCGAGAAACCATCGATCACCATTTTCCAGGCGTCGTGGCGGGTGAGGCCGGTAGTCGCGAGGTGCGCGGCGTCGACATACGT
>JAIXVN010000089.1 GCA_027483005.1 Verrucomicrobiaceae bacterium | reverse complement strand
TTGACACAACGGTCAAAGTCAGCATCGACGCCATCGACCCGGTCGTCTGGGTCGGAAATGTCAATGGCACCTGGGACGTCGACTCGACCTCCAACTGGAAGACCTTCAGCGATGACCAATCCAGCAAGTTCTACACCTTCGATCGGGTGAGCTTCACAGACGAAGGCTCAGCCACTCCCAACGTCAATCTGGTCGGCACCGTCCAGCCGTTCAGCGTGACTGTGGATTCCACCACTGACTACACCTTCAGCGGCGTTGGGATCGCCGGCGCGACTGGCCTCGACAAGAGGAATACCAGCATTTTGACCCTCCTGAACAACAACACCTACACCGGCATCACCAAGGTGACAGCCGGCACCGTGAAGGTCGGGAACGGCGGAACCACCGGCACACTCGGGGGAGCTGGAAACATTGAGGTCGTCGGGACCCTGGAGTTCAACCGTTCGGATGCCCAGACGCTGGCGCGCACCATCATCAGTGGTGGAACATTCGTCAAAGCCGGAACAAACACGGTGACCATGAGTGCCGCGAACAACGTCTGCAACTTCGTCATCAACAGCGGCACCTTGGCTGCACGCGGTGGCGGCTGGGCCACGAGTTTCGCCGCAAACCGCACGATCACGGTCAATGCTCCCGGTATCCTCGACACCACGACCCATGCTCTCGGCGGCCTGGGTGGTGCCACACGTCCCGGCAACATCATCATCAATGAAGATGCCATCTGGAAGCTGAACAACGAGCAACAGCTCCCGAACACCGCCCTCACTCTTACCGCTGGCATTGTCAACGGTCCAGGCGACATCCGTGGCGGCGGAACCATTGCCAGCGTTGCTCACGCCACCAAGTCGTCGGTAATCAATGCACCCATCAACAACGGCAACGGTGGTGTCACCTTTGATGTCGCGGATGGCGCGGTGGCGGTTGACCTTTCCGTCACCGGAAACATGGTAGGAGGGAATCCAAACACCAAGACCGGCACCGGCACCCTGGTGATCTCCGGAAACAACACCTACACCGGCGGCACCAATGCCAACGGAGGAGTGCTCGAAGTCTCCTCCATCGCCGACGCAGGCGGAGTTGGCAGCATCGGCACCGGCCACCTCGGCATCGCCAATGACGCCACCTTCCGCTACACTGGAACCGGAACCGAAACCTCGGCCCGTAACCTGTGGATCGACACCGGAGTGCAGAACAAGACCATCGAGGTCACCAGCGCCACCGGCTCCATCACCTTCAGCGGCACCGGCGGAAACATCAACAAGCCCTTCACCAAGACGGGCCTTGGTGCCCTGACCTTGGCCGATGTCATTGATGTCGGAGCCACCGTCACCGTCAACGGCGGTCGCCTCAGCCTCACAGGTGCCAACACCTACACCGGTGACACCACCGTCGAGTCCGGCACGCTGGCCGTCAATGGATCCTCCATTGCCGATACCAACAAGCTGGTCATCAACAGCGGCAAGGTCGAGCCCACCGGAACCGAAGTGGTCGACACCCTCTACTTCGGAGCCGTCCAGCAGGCCGCCGGAACCTGGGGTGCCACCGGATCGGGTGCCACCAACATTGACGACACCCGCTTCTCCGGAACCGGAGTCGTCACCGTCACCACCGGCCCTGCCGGCTTCTCCTCGTGGATCGGTGGCTTCGGCCTCGCCGTCGGCGACCAGGATGCAGGCGACGATCCGGACTTCGACGGCATCGCGAATGCCATCGAGTTCGTGCTCGGCGGAAACCCGGCCACTGGCGTGGACACCGCCCTGCTGCCGACCATTGAGCTCGTCACCACCGACCTTGGCGCCGGTTCCACTGACTACCTGAAGTTCACCTTCCGTCGCACTGATGCCTCCCTGATCGACAGCCCAGCGGTGGCCCAGTACGACACCGACCTCGCCGGAACGTGGACCACCGCCGTCAACGGAACGAATGGTGTCGTCGTCCAGTCCACCAATGACTTCTACGCTCCTGCTCCAAACGGCATCGACCAGGTGATCTATTACATCCCACGCAGCCTCGCCGCTCCCGGCAGCTCGCTCTTCGGCCGCCTCAATGTGACGGTTCCCTGATCGTCCCAAAGGCAGCCCTGAAAAGCTCCAATCAAAAGCCCGTCTCCCGTCTTCGGGGGCGGGCTTTTTTGGCTTTCCGTCAGAACCGGTGTTTGTCCGGCGACACGAGCTCAGTGTTCCTTTTCCAGTCTAGCCAACCGCCAATAAACGCGAATGAACGCCAATCAAATACTGGAAATGAATGAATTCCGAAAACCAAAGCGCCCACCCTTATGGTGAACCGCCCGATTCACATCACTCATTGAAAATTCGCGTTCATTGGCGTCCATTCGCGCTTCCAACATCCAAAGATCAGGGCTGAGGAGTTCTCCCCGAGTTCAGATCAAACCGCAGATAAGCCAGACTGATGCACCAGCAGGCCCCATAGTTCACCCAACCCTCGGCATGCCGGAAGGTTCCCTCAGGATTGAACGGATACATTTCGCTTCCGCTCAGGCTCGACAACGAACCCCGACACAACTCAAGCCTCGCGCAGATGTTGTCCGGGTGACTCTTCGGCCAGCCACGCTCAACCTCTGGAAATCCCATCTCCGGATGACAGGGCGCCGCCGCCTGGCAGGGGTTCCTCCCGAAGACATGATCGATCGAGCCAAACGCGATCTGCTCCAGCCGCTTCTTGAGCCCGGAATCCTCCACCACCCACGACGCGGACAACGCGATCGCTGGCAGGCTGATCGAGTTGCCGACATCATTCACCTTCGGAATGGTCCATTCCGTCCCGAGATCATAGCGACGGAAATCCCAGTAGTTGTTGGATCTTGAAACCGCGACCTTCGCCCACTCGGTGATCTTTTCCTTCAATCCGGGCGGCGACTCCTTCGGATATCTCTGCAGCATCCACACAAGATTGGGAATCGTCCGGTGCTCGCTCATCCGCTGCCCCTTGGTCGTGCGCGGGTCATTCCAGTCGAGGTTCGCCACACACCAGGCCGCCTGCTTCACTGCAGCGTCGAGATAGACCCTGCTGTCTGAGCGGCCCTCCCGCTTCGCGACCTCATGCATGAGGAGATTCGGCACGATCGAATGCCCTGGCGCATGCCGCCCTTTGTAGGGATGCAGCAGCCCGCCCATCGGGTTCTTCTCTGAAATCTGCTCAAGGGTGAGATAGGTCGTCGGCTCCCACCAGCGGTCGATTTCAAGCGAGGGAGCCCAATTCGCGAAACAGAACTCCCGGCACCTCTCATGAAACGACTCAGGCAGCCACTGCTTCAGCGCCGGCCAGGCCCAGAGCACATAGGCGACCTGCTCGACGGTCTGGGAATGGATCCGGCGCTTGTCCGGGTCCCCGCTCGGATCCTGCGTGGCGGGATTGACCAGATAATAGCCCGCGCCCCAGTGGATCATCTTCACCACATCAGGAGCATCCGGCTTGGGCGGCTCCAGTTGATGATAGCTCCGCACCGCCTCCATCACCCCCTCCGAACAGGGATTCTTTGCATCGAACCTGAACCCTGCATCCGTCACCCGGGCCTTCTCGGCCGCCCAGTCGATCTGGCGGGGCATCGCATCCACTTTCCCACGGTCGGAAAGATAGAACATCACCAGCGACGGAATGATCGCATCATAATAGGTTCCATCCCGCCATGGGCAGCCACCGTAGGCACTGGGGTGGGTTGCCACCACCGACCTGGAATCAATGAGGAAATCCACCGCCGACTGCCAGAACTGCTCCTGATAGAGATTGTCCGCGATGAGGAACGGATCGCTCCGGCCGTTCTTCAGCGAACCTCCCGTGACTTCGATCATATAGCGCTTCGAAGCATCCTTGGGACGAAATGCGCTGAAGTCTCCCAACCCTTCCCGGATCTCCCCCTCATGAAGGACCGTCGTGCCGCCTGCTTCGTGGATCGAGAAACGCGCACCATCGGGCGACAAGGGCGCGGTGAACCGCTTCGGCCTCAGGGTCTCGTAGCCCACCTGATTGACCGCCACCTGATGGACGCTCCGGTCCACCATCTGTCGCGTCAGGACCTTGCCCTTCAGCCCCGCCCCAACCATCGCGTGCTTGGCCTCATAAACCGCGATCTCGCGAATCCGCGCCGGGCCGGACTTCGGCAAGGTCAGCCGCAGGCTTGTGACATTCCGCAGGTTCGTCTCGACCCGCTTGGCCAGATCCCGGTTGTTGCGGACCTGCCCCTGATCGGGACTCACCCGCTTGCCATCCACCACCACGCTGAGATCGAAACCCTCCAGGCCACCCTCGTCCTTCCAACCCGAATACACATCGACCGAACCAATGTTCACGGGTTTCGAAAACGTCAACTCCACCCACGGCGCGGCATCGCCAGAAGCCGCCAGCCAGCGCGACTCGTCGGAAACCACCCCGTCCACCACGAACTCCGCCTTATTGGTCGGCATCGCGCTGCTGGAGGTCACCCTGGCACCCTCGGTCAGATTGACATCCCCCGCCGCAAGGCCCGGAAGCCCCGAACCCATCAACAGGGCCAGGGAAAGGAGCATGGCAGCCGGAAAACGCGGACGGCGGACCGGATCGGACAATCTGCGAGGCATGAAGATGGGGAATGTCATGGTGGGAAGATGGGAAGAAGCCTGCTTGGGATGAAAAGGATCCATTGCCCCAGGCCATCCGGGCCTTCAAACCCGCATGTCCAGAGGAAAGGCGAGACCGATCCATCCGAGCCCCGACCGATCGGACGGTGAAATGGATGAACAATCTTCACGGATCTCCCTACTCTCCCAGGCCTCTCCAACTTGCCGGGAAATCGCATTCTGTCGGAGATCGATCGTCCCTGCCACGGCCAGAAGCCTCCCACCCGGCCCCCTCGGCGGTCCCTCCTGCTCTGCGGGGATCCCCTCGAACGGTCTTCATTTCCCCACTCCCACCCGGAAAAATGCGGAATCCACAGATTTCCTGTCCGTTCTCGTGAAGATGAGGACAGATAGGGGAAAGCCGATGCCGGACCACGAACCATCCGACGCCAGCCTGCTCGACGAGTGGCTGCGTCACCGCAGCGAACCCGCCTTCGTGGCCCTGGTCCGGCGCCATCAAGCGCTGGTCCACGCGGTGGCGCTGCGCCGCTGTGCAGATGACTCGCTGGCGGCGGAAGCCTCGCAACTGGCCTTCATCAGTCTCGCTCAGAAGGCTGGCTCGCTGCGCTCCCGCACCAGCCTCGCGGGCTGGCTGCACCTCACCGCCCTCCACCACAGCCGCAACCTCCTGCGCCGCCGGTGGCGCGAGGCCCACAAACTCCAACGCCTGCGCACCCACATGGACACCCAACTCCCGGCCACCCACCCTGACGCCTGGCAGCAGATCCAGCCGGTGGTCGATGAGGCCCTCGCCTCGCTTTCTGCCCAGGATCGGGAAACCCTGCTGCTGCGATTCTACCGCTCACTGAGCGTGAAGGAAATCGCCGCCATGCAGGGTATCGCTCTCGATGCCGCCCAGAAGCGCCTCGACCGCGCCACCGAACGGCTCCGCCGCCTCCTCGCGCGCCGCGGACACGCCCCCGGCGGCTCCCTGGCCAGCGCGCTGCTTGTCGGTCTGGCCCACGACCCCACCATCCTCCTTCCGCCCGTTTCCACCATCGCTTCGAAAGCCATCGCCGCCGCCACTGCCACTTCCACCCTCACCACCCTCGGAATCCTCACCATGACCAAGAAAGCCACCACCCTCACTGCCGCCGCCCTGCTCATCGCAGGAGTCGGAGCCATCGCCTACGTCAACCGCAGCCATGCACCCGACAAGCAGCCCGAATCCACCTCCACCTCCTCCAACGCAGGCCAGAAATCCTCCGGATCCTCGCCGTCGTCCGCCGAGACCACACGGGCCGCCCGCGCCAAGCCACGCGATCCGGCGGAGAACCCGGAGTTCGTCACCAAATACGGTGAATCCCGTACCAAGCTCTCCAAGCAGGTCTCCGAGAACGTGATCAGCCTGCTGGAGGACGCCATCAGCATGGGCGAAATGGCCACCTCCGGCGAGCTTTCGAAAGCCTTCGGAGGTCGGGGAGCCGGACTCCAGATGGGACTTGGAAAACTTGGCCGCGACCTCAATCTCACCGACGAGCAGAAGGAGAAGGCCGGAGCGCTCTACACCGAGTTCCAGAAGCGCGAGATCGAGAAGGCCAAGGCCTCGGTCGAGAACCTCAAGAAGGACCCGACCGCCCTGATGCAGACGCTGCTGGCCAGCGACGCCTTTTCACGCGGCAAGATCACCGAGGCCGAATACAAGGAAGCGCAGACCGCCTCGGCTCAGGAGCTCAAGGGCGTCATGAACCCGCTCGACCGCAAGAACTTCGGCGGTGGCAAGCCCACGAAGGATCCCACCTTCAGCAACGGATTCCAGGCCCTGCTTGATCCGACCCAGGCCGAGACCTATCAGGCCTCACTCGCCGCCCAGGAGGGTGAACCAGCCGGCACGAGTGACATCTCCAACATCCCCGCCATGGAGCTGGAGAAGCTCGATGGCACGGTGATGAGCGCCAAGAAGATGACCAGCGGTCTCAAGCAGATGATGGAAGGCATGGGCGGACTCCAGGACCTCGGACCGCTCCTCGAGCAGCAGCAAAAGCAGAAGGCGGAGTGACAGGAAGCCGCGACAATCGTGTTGCCAGGCAAGCGTTGACGGTGGTGGCGACAGGAATGCCGCCCCCCCTCATGCATCACCCTTGAAGGGCTCCGCACGGCGCTCTTCAAGGCAGCGGGACAGCCACAGGATGAGCTTTTCCGCCTCGGCGGATTCGTTGCGAAGCGAGCCCAGCGCATTCCAGTCGATGTGATGGCGGGACTTCGGCGCGGCGATCCGGTTGATGTCGAGCCTCGCCATGATTGCCTCGGTCTCACTCGGATGGGCGTTGAGAATGTTCGCCGGACGCGGCAGCTCGTCGAGGTCCTCCAGCGTCAGGCCGAAGGAAGTGACTCCCACGCCATACTCCGCATTGAGGCGACGCAGGCCATCGGCCAGGGCCTCGTCCTCGATCGGCGCGGCATAAACCAGCTCTCCCCCCTGCGCCCACATCGAGACCGCCAGAGTCTGGAAAAAGTCCTCGCGATAGGTCAGCAGCGACGGCTGGAGGCGGAGACGTGCACCATGCAAACGAAATGGGGGAAGCCCGAGCCGCTGCTTCAAGGAAAGCATCGTTTCATCGAGTGACATTTCCTCATCCGCCGAGCCACCGGTCTCCCAATCGACCAGCACGAGTTCAGGATACTTCCAAAGATTCCCGATCGGCGCCTCCTTTCGAAAGGCCTCGCGGAAGGCGAAGGGAAAGCGTCCATTGACCTCGAAATAGCGGGTCACCACGGCGCGGAACTTTCGGATCCGCATCAGCGCGGTGTCGGCCGCATGCGGGTCGGAGTTCAGGTCATCGAGCCGGCCCTGGGTCATCGACAGCAGCTCCTGGGCTCCGGAAAGCGCGGGCACCGGCGCGGTGCGGCGGTAGTAGCCCTGGCCTTTCTCCACCTTGGCGATCGGCGAACCAGGATCGCAGGACATGATCGAGAAATGGTAACGCAGCGACGCATCCGAGTAGTTTCCCGTGAGTTGCAGCCGCGTCAGACGGATCAGCTCGGTTCCCTTGATCGCATCCGACGGATTGAGCGGAAGGAGGACGGGAAGGATGTCCGAAAGCTGCGTGCGAAGACTCATGAGGAAAGAGGATGCCTGCGAGGCAGGCGCTAGGCCCATCCAATTCCCGCCCTGCCCCGCCATCAAGCCCGGAATGGAGGTTATTGAAAAACTATCGGGAATCCATCGAAGGATTTTTTGAAGGAATCGGTGGTGAAACTTGTCGAAGCCCTCAACCCGGTTACCCTCCGCCCCATGCTGCGCGTAATTTTTACAGCCACGATCCTGAGCCTCGGCTCCGTTCTGGCTCAGAATCCCGAGCCTTCCAAGATCATCGAAGGGGCCCGCGTGGCTGCGACCCTCCAACAGACCGACCTCAGCGGAGCGCTTTCCAAGAACGGCACGAAGACCCCGGTTCAGCTCTTCCTGCGCGGCAAGGACATCCAGTTCGCCCTCGAACTCGGCGGACCCACCCAGCGCTTCCACCTGCGGCTCGGCGATGGCGAATACAACCTCTTCGAGGTCGGAGCCGATGGAAAGACCACGAGGTTTCCCGATGCCAAGCTGGTCCAGCCAATCGCCGGAACCGACGTGACCTACGAGGACCTTTCCTTCCAGTTCTTCTACTGGCCCGGAGCCATCTATGTGGGCACCGAAAACGTCGCGGGCCAGCCCTGCTACAAGATCCGCCTCAACAAGCCCGCCGGCAGCGGCGGGCAATACGAGGTCGTCTATGTCTGGGTTCACACGAAATACGGAGCCTTCATGAAAGTCGGCGGGTTCAACAGGAAGGGCGAGCTGATCAAGCTGTTCGAAGTCGAGGACGTGATGTCGATCGGCAACGGCGTTTACACCCTGAAGAAAATGAAGGTCGCGACCTATGCGGGTGGCCGGGTGAGCGGGATCACCAACCTGCTTTTCGAGAAGGCGAAGGCCGTGGCTCCTTGAGGCGGGAATGACGAATGTGGAATTCCCGAATGACAAATCGAATGAAAGCCAGATTCCGGCCGTGCATCGACCTGCACGATGGCAAGGTGAAGCAGATCGTCGGCGGCACCCTGCGCGACGACGGCGCGGGTCCGAAGGAGAACTTCGTGTCCGAAAAGCCGTC
>JAIXVN010000301.1 GCA_027483005.1 Verrucomicrobiaceae bacterium | reverse complement strand
TCCTCGACCTTCAGTCCACCATCGCAGGTCGCACTCCAGCGGAAACGATCGAAGGCGGTGGCAACGGTGAGCATGGCCTTCTTGGTCTGGCCTTTCATCCGAACTATGCGTCCAACGGCTTCTTCTACGTCGCCTACACCGTGAGGATCAGCGCCGGATCTTACTATCAACGGATCTCCAGATTCAAGGTCAGCGCCGGAGATCCCACGGTCGCCGACCCCGCGTCCGAACTGATCCTGCTCCAGCAACTCGATGAGGGTGCAAACCACGATGGCGGGGACCTGCACTTCGGGGCCGATGGCTATCTTTACTACACGGCCGGCGACGAGGAGAACCCCAACGACTTCCGGCTCAACAGCCAGAAGATCAACAAGGACTTCTTCTGCGGCATCTTCCGTTTCGATGTGGACAAGAAGCCGGGCAACCTGACGCCGAATCCCCATATCTCGATTCCCACTGATGGCGGAGTCGCCCGCTTTTCCGTGCCGATCGACAATCCCTTTGTCCACACCTCGCTCGGTGGCACATGGGATGGCACCTACAACGGCGTGGCGGTGACTCCGTTGTCCGGCGTCCGCAGCGAGTTCTGGGCCACCGGATTGAGACATGTCTGGCGCTTCTCGTTCGACAGTCTAACAGGTGAGATGTGGGGCGGCGATGTCGGGCAGGACACCTACGAGGAGATCAACAAGATCGTGAAGGGCGGCAATTACGGCTGGGTCTATCGGGAAGGAAAGCACGACACCGCCTTCACCAATCCGGTGCCGCCCGCGAAGCCCGCCGGATTCACGAGCATCGATCCGATTTACGAATACGTCCACGCGGCGATCGCCGGAGGAGATGCCAGTTTCAAGGGCAACTCGGTCGTGGGCGGTTATGTTTACCGGGGCAGTCGCTATCCATCTCTGGTAGGCACATATGTTTTCAGCGACTCGGTTTCCGGTCATGTCTGGCAGATGAACACCACCACCGGAGCCACCACGAGGCTCACGGGTCTGCCCGGAGCCTACGGGGTGTTTTCCACTCAGGGGGTCGATCCCTCCAACAAGGACCTCCTCTTCGGGGCCTATCTCACCGGCAAGATCATGCGCCTTTCCACCGGCAGCACCGTCAATGATGGGTTCCCTGCCACCCTCAGCGCCACCGGCCTCTTCTCCGATCTCACCGACCTGTCACCGGCTCCGGGCATGCTGCCCTACCAGCCGAACCTCACTTTCTGGAGCGACCACGCCCTCAAGCGCCGCTGGTTCACCATGCCCGACCCGGCGGCGAAGATGACTTGGAACGCCGAAGGCAACTGGACCTACCCGACCGGCACCGTGTGGGTGAAGCATTTCGATCTCGAACTCAGTCGAGGAAATCCCGCCACCGCGAAACGCATCGAAACCCGAGTCTTGGTGAAAACGGCGACCGGGAGTTATGGCGTCAGTTATCGATGGAATGAAGCCCAGACCGAGGCCACGCTGGTCGAGGACGCCGGGGTGGAGTTCGATGTCCCGATCAATGATCACGGCACGCCCCACACCCAGCGCTGGCAGATTCCGGGACGATCGAGTTGCCTCACCTGCCACACCCCACAGGCCGGGCACGCGCTCTCGTTCAACACCCGCCAGCTCAATCGCAGCGGAACGATCAACGGCCTTGCGGGCAACCAACTGACCCTGCTCTCCGACGGAGGCTTCCTCCATGGTCCGGCTCCGTCCGTTGCCAACCTCGCGAAGCATGTGCGTCCGGATGAAACCCAGTATCCCCTGGAGATGCGCGCCCGATCCTACCTCGCCGTCAATTGCGCGTACTGCCATCAGGCCGGCGGCAGCGTTGGCGGATTCTGGGACGGTCGCGCCCAGCTCAAGCTTGAGGAAACCGGCCTCATCCATGGCGTCGCGGAGAACAACGGCGGCAATCCGCTCAACAAGTACATCGTTCCTGGCGACACCACCCGCAGCATCGTGCTCAACCGCATGGCTGCCACCAATGGCTTCAACCGCATGCCGCCGCTCGGCAGCACGGAGGTCGATCCGGTGGACGTCCAACTCATCACCGACTGGATCAACAGCGAGCTGGCCACGCGACCGATCTACGAGACCTGGCGTAGCAGCCATTTCGCCGCCCTCGATCCCGCAGGAGATCGCACGGCCGACCCCGATGGCGACGGCCTTGACAACTACCGTGAGTATCTTCTCGGCAGCCCGCCTCTGACAGGTTCCTCGGCCTGGCAGGCTCAGGTCCGGAACGGCACGAGCCCCAAGCTCCGCTTCCTCAAGAAGGCCCATCGCTTCTACTCGATCCAGACCAGCGAAACCCTCGGCGCCTGGGCGGCCTGGACACCTGCTGAAATGCCCACCGGATACTCAGCCCAGGACGAGTGGATCGAACTGCCCTTCACCCCGCCACCTTCCGGAAAGCAGTTCTTCCGCTTCCAGGTTTCCGAGCCGTGAGCCTGAGGAGTCGCAACATTCGAGTCGCGACAAACCCTTCATCAACGGGCCTCTGGGGAACATCCGCTTGTTGATTCCAATCGTCGGGCTGACACCCGCCAAAAGAAATGGCGGCCCGACCGATCCACCCCATGGAAAACCCAATAACCAGGAGGCATTTCAGTCGGACCGCCAGTGTGTCACGACGAGTAAGATTTAGCAGTAGGCAGGCCAACTTTTGTGGCGATTTGGAAAAAGTTTTGTGGTGAAGGTTCCTGTCCGCGGAAATGGATTCACCCGATCGGGGACCTCGATCATCGGAGCGATCTCGGCTAACAGATGTCCATGAAACGCATTTCCTGCCTGGCGGGTCTCGTCGTCCTCGCTTCGCCATGGGCAGAGGCCGCCCCGAAGCTCGCCTCTCCGTTTACCGATCACGCGGTCCTCCAGCGCGATCAGTCGCTGCCGGTTTGGGGCACGGCGGATCCGGGCGAGGCGATCGAGGTCAGCTTCGCTGGAAAGCAAGCGAAGGCCACGGCCGATGCGAAAGGCCTGTGGATGGCGAAACTGCCGCCCCTGCCTGCGGGCGGTCCATTCGAACTGAAGGTGGCGGGAAAGCAGACGATCGTGCTCAAGGACCTGCTCGTCGGCGAGGTCTGGCTCTGCTCCGGGCAGTCGAACATGGATTTCACCGTGGCGAAGACCGAGAAGCGTTCGTTCGCGGGAACACGCGATGCCGAGAAGGAGATCGCCGAGGCGAAGTTTCCGCAGATCCGGATGTTCACGACCGAGTGGAGTCGCGCGGCCGAGCCCCTTAAAACCGCGCAAGGCGAGTGGAAGGTCTGCTCGCCGGAAACGGTGGGGGACTTTTCGGCCGTGGCGTATTTTTTCGGTCGGAAGCTGCATCAGGACCTCAAGGTGCCGGTGGGTCTGGTGACCTCGGCTTACGGGGCGAGCAGTTGCGAAGCGTGGATCAGCCGCGAGGCATTGCGGTCCAATCCGGCGTTTGAGAAACTCCTCGAGGACTTCGCGAAAAAGCGTGAGGACTTTGCCGCGAAGCCGAACGCGATGTCCGACTACGACGCCGCGATGGCGAAGTGGAAGGTCGCCGCCGAGGCCGCGAAGAGATCCGGTGCGAAAGCCCCGCGCGCTCCGGCCAACCCCGATCCCGTCCAGGACCAGCACAACCCGACGGTCATGTTCAACGGCATGATCGCGCCGCTCATTCCCTACGCAGTGAAGGGCGCGATCTGGTATCAAGGCGAGTCGAACACCGGCAATGCCGCTCTTTACAAGCCGCAGCAGCAGACACTCGTCAACGACTGGCGGGTCCGCTGGCAGCAGGAGCACTTCGCCTTTCACGCCGTGCTTCTCGCCGGATACAACGCCCCGAAGCCCGAGCCCTCTGAAAGCCGTCTGGCCTCGTTCCGTGAAGCCCAGTGCTCGCTGCTTGAGCTTCCAGAAACCGGCATCGTCTCCGCAGTCGATCTCGGCGAGGAAAAGGACATCCATCCCCGCAACAAGCAGGACGTCGGACTGCGTCTCGCGCTTTCCGCCCTCGGCGAGACCTATCATCAGCGGATCCAGTATGATCGGCCGCTGCCTTCCTCGGGCCCGGTGTTCCAGGACGCCACTCCCGAAGGCTCCACGCTGCGACTGCGCTTCCGACATGTCGATGGCGGCCTTGTTTCGAAAGGTGGCCCGCTGCGTGGATTCGCCGTCGCCGGTGCGGATGGGAAATTCGTGTGGGCCGATGCCCGAATCGAGGGCGACTCGGTGGT
>JAIXVN010000290.1 GCA_027483005.1 Verrucomicrobiaceae bacterium | reverse complement strand
CCCGGCGGTGGTTTGCAGGCCGCTGATCCTGGAATCAAGCGCCCCCATGGCCTTCAGGCCCTCACGGTCGTTGTAGTAGATGGCATCGACCCCGTAGGGCTTCGGCGTCGCACGCTGGAAGGCGGTGCTGGTCATCGGCGACCTCAGGCTTTCCCCGAAAGTGGTGGCGAGACCGGGACGTTCCTTGCGCGGTGGGGCGAAGGCTTCGTCGGCTTTCACGCCGCCTTTCGGCTGATAGCCAAATTGCCCGCTGCCGGATCCTTCGCTGGGACGATTCCAGGGCATCCTGCTTGAATCGGACGGGGGCGCTTCGGATTTCGCTTTCCCAGCCCACGCTTCACCCGAAGCACTGTCAGAGTTGTAGGGCGCGACCGAATTCATTCCCCCTCCCCCGCTCGACGCACAGGAATTCATCATCCACACCAACAAGCCCGTCACTGGAATCAGCCATCGCATTTTCATGGTGCTGGAAAAACAGCATTTCAGAATCCGCCCGTCAAATCTTTTGTGCAGTTTTTCCAGCATTTCGAATTGCGGACGTTCCGGAACCTGTCAGCATGCCCTTCATGAAACCGGACAGCTCCCAACAATCCCGTCGCGAGCGACAGGTGATGGAGATCCTTTTCCGACTGGGAAAGGCGACCGCACAGGAGGTGCTCGACGAGCTGCCCGACCCGCCGACCTACTCGGCTGTTAGAGCGCTGCTGACGACGCTGGAGACCAAGGGCCTGGTGAAGCACGGCAAGGAATCACGGCGCTATGTTTACAGCCCCTCGATTCCGGAAAAGAAGGCGAAGCAATCGGCGCTGCGTCAGTTGCTGACGACCTTCTTCGAGGGCCGGCCCGAGAAGCTGGTGGCCTCGCTGTTGGATCCCGAGGATCAGCAACTCAGCAAGGCCGAGATTGAACGCATCCGCAGTCTGATCGACTCCAACTCCTGATCCACCGCACCATGATCCCACTGCTCCTCTTTCCTGCTCTGGCCGCCGCTGTGGTATGGCTGGCAGGTCGTCGTGATCCGGCACGCGATCCTCGGCTGACGACGCTTTCGCTGGGCCTGCTTGCGCTGTTCCCGCTGCTGCTGCTTTTGCCGAAGTTGCCAATTCTGCCGGTGCAGGTTGAGCAGATCTCGCAGCCGGTCACGGGCTTTCCTTGGAAGACCTTGCTGGCGTCCATCTGGATCGCGGGAAGTGGAGTCGCCCTGACAAAACTGGCGCTTGGAATGATCGGGCTGATGGGCTGGAGACAGCGATCGGTCGTTCTTGAACGCCTCGAAGACGCCATCGAGCTGCGCCAGCTCGAATCGCTGCATGGTCCGGTGGCTGCCGGAGTTTTCCACAAGGTGATCTATGTGCCGAAGGCGTGGTCGGGCTGGGATGACGAGACGCGGGCCACGGTGCTGCTTCATGAACTGGCGCATCATCGGCGTCGGGATCCACTGGTGCGCTGGATCGCCTCGCTGGTGGTGGCGCTGCATTGGTTCAATCCGCTGGTCCACTGGATGACGCGGCGTCTGGCCTTGCAGTGCGAGCAGGCCTGCGACCGGCTGGTGGTTTCGAATGGCGTGGCCGCCTCGCGCTATGCCGAGCTGCTGTGTCGGTTTGCGACCGTAGCCAGCATGCCTGCAGGTGCCTTGGCGATGGCGGAGAAGTCCTCGCTGGAGCAGAGGGTCAGGCACCTGATGCAGCCGCGCGGCGCGAAAGGGTTCGTCACTCTGGCCGTGCTTGCCTTCATCGCGGTTGGAGGGGCCACCATTCTCGCCACCGGTGGAGCAAGGCCGCAGCCCTCGCCCGCACCGGATCGTGAAGAGGTCGAGCTTCGCCTCAGCGCCGATCCCTTTCCAGCGGATCAACCTTGATCCAGCCTCTTCGATTTCCCCTCCATTCCGATGAGTCCCAAGCACGTGCTGATCCTCGCTGTCACCGGAGCCGCGCTGCTGGGCACGGGGTTTCTGTTAGGTCGGAGAAGCCAGCATTCACCCTCAGCGTCAGGTCCATCGGAGCCACAGGGCCGACAAAGCGATGCCGCGCTGGTGCATCGCTTGCTGGAAGAGGACCTGGAGCACCGATTGTTTCCGTTTGCCGCCGTGGTCGAGGCCTCATCGGGAAAGCAGGTGATTCCGCTCGATGAAAGCGAGCCGCATCGGTTGGTGAAGAGCGCCATCGAGTCGGCCCTGGAGAAGAGCCTGAAGACCCTCAGCGCCGAGGACTCACCGGTGCGGCAGTTGCGTCGCATCAACGAGGCCTCGCGCTTCTTTGAGGATGCCCTGCACGCCTCGATCAATGCCTCGCCCGGCCTGCGTTGCGAGGTTCCACCGAATCGCCGGGGCGAGGCCCAGAGAAGCGGCTACCCTGACCTCAAGATCACTCATCTCGCCAGCGGCACAGTGTTTTATCTCGACCCTAAACTCGTCGAGCAAGGCTCATGGACCAGCACCCTTCGGACGTTTTACTTCGAACCGAAGGATGAGACGCTGAAGATCAACGACGACGCGGTCCATCTCCTCTGCGGCATCGAGCACGACGGCCATGACGGCCAGTGGAGATTCATCGGCTCGAAGCTGGTGGATCTTTCCAGCCTGCAAGTGCGGCTCAAGGCCGAGTTCCAGGCCTCGAATGCGGACGTCTATGGAGCAGGAAACAGATAGCGGTCCTCACACGGGAACGTCCATGCCCTCGGCCATCGCGAGCTTCCTCTGCTGATCATCGAAAGTCAGAAAGGTCTCCGCACCGAGATGAAGCGCCGTCGCGACATGCAACAGATCAGCCAGTCGATGACCGCCTTCTCGCGTGTGCCGATCACTGAGCTGTTCGGCGATGCGATGGACGTCCGCCCAATCGACGACCTTCATCGCCAGAACCCCGGCCACAAGGTCCGACTGGAGGTCCCGCAGCATCCGGGTTCCTTCGGCAAGCGGGAAGCCCTTCTTGCGATCCAACTCGAAGAGCCGCGTCTGCAAGCGAACCGATTGGCGGAACTCCAGAACCAGAAGGCTGGATACGGGCAGCACTCCGCCGATCCTATCCAGCATCAAATCCGCCTTAGGTGAGTGGATCTGAGTGCGATAGACCGAGCACAGGAAGGAGGTGTCAGGAAAGCAGTTCATCCTTCCTCACCCTCCAACTCATAGGCCCGCATTTCTGCGACTTCTTCCTCGGTGAAAACCCGATCTCCCCAGGTGGCTTTTCTGCGGGCTTCAAAATCCGGCATCTTGACCGGTTTGCCCTCGCCCGTCATCGGCGTGAGCATCGCGATGGCCTGACCGCGCTTCTCGATGCGGACGGATTCCCCTTCCCCGAGCCAGGCTTCGAGCTTGGCGAACTCATTTCTCAACTCGCGGACGGTGGCCGTTTTCATGGGGACAAATTATGTCCACCTCCCGGAAAGTCAATCCGGCGCGGGGAAAGATCCGCCATCATCCGTCATGGACGCCACGCGCGGCCCCCGCTAGCCTCGCCGCGAATGCCAGCCCGTTCCCAACGTACCAGCGGCTCCGTCGCGATGGACGATTACCTCGAACAGATTCTCCATCTGATCGAAGCCAAGGGCTACGCGCGGGCGGTGGACATCTCGAAGAACCTCGGCATCTCGCAGGCCAGCGTCACCAACATGCTGCAACGGCTCGATGGCGAGGGACTGGTGAAGCACGAGAGATACCGCGGCACCGTGCTCACCGAGCAAGGCCACCGGATCGCGCAGGCGATCGTCGAGCGACACGAAACCCTGACCCGTTTCCTCAGGCTGTTCGGGCTCGATGAGGAGACGATCTATCGCGATGTCGAGGGCATGGAGCACCACGTTTCCAGGGCCACGCTGGAGGTCATCCGGGTGCTGGCCGACTCGCTGGAGAAGGATGCCGATTTGCTGGAAAAGGTGCGGCAGCGCCTGTCCTGAACGAGGTCAACAGGCCGACGACTCCGCTCCCCAACCGCCGCCGCCGGGAGTTTCGATGATGACCGATTCGCCGGCTTCAGCCTGATACGTGATGGCCCCCGGCAGGAGTTCCATGCGACCATCCGGATGGAGCCGCGTTTGTGAACCAGGGGCTCCGTTCCCGCCTCCGCCCAGGCCATCCGGGCTCGTTTCACGACGTTCTGTTAGAAATGAAACGGTGAGCGGCTCCAGGAAACCGATTTCCCGGATCACACCATCGCCACCGGAATGCTGACCTTTTCCACCGGAGCCACGGCGGAGCTCGTAGCGATGGAGTCGGACGGGAAAACGGTGTTCGAGCACCTCGGGATCAGTGATCGCGGTGTTCGTCATGTGGACATGCCGGCCGCTGCATCCGTGATGATGGGGACCTGCCCCGGAACCTCCGGAAATGGTCTCGTAGTAGCCGAACCCTGCATTGCCGAAGAGGAAGTTGTTCATCGTGCCCGGGCCATTCGCCGAAAGCCCGAGGGCGGAGAGCAGGACATCCGCGACACGCTGGCTGGTCTCAACATTGCCCCCAACGACCGCCGGACATTTCGCCGGATCATCCGGGAAGTCGGGATTCAGGAAACCGGTCGGCAGGATGATCTCCACCGGCTCCAGCAGTCCCTCGTTCAAGGGGACATCGGCATCGAGCCAAAGCCGGATCACAAAGAGCACCACGCTGCGCAGGATCGCGGGAGTCGCATTCAGATTTCGCGGATGAACCGCGCCGCTGCCGGTGAAATCGAGGGTCATCCGGCCGTTCGAAACCGAAATCCTGACCGCGATGGGCGTGCCGTCATCGACGGTGGTGCGGCTGGATTCGGCGAAGCCCTCATGGTCTGTTAGAAGTGTCCGCATCAGCAGCGATGAGCGCTCGAGGATCGAGTTCATCCGTTCGCGCACGAAGTCTCCCCCATCTGAGGCGGCCAGCGCCTCGACGGCACGAAGGCCGTGATTCACCGAGGCCGCCTGGGCTTCGAGGTCCGCCAGGTTCTCTTCCGGCCTGCGAGAGGGAAAGGGTCCGCCGCGCAGCAGGTCCTCGACCTTTCCGATCCGCGAAACGCCAGCTTCGACGAACTTCAGAGGCGGAATCACCACGCCCTCCTCCGCCAGGCAGCGGGCTGCGGCTGGCATTGAACCCGGAGCCATGCCGCCGATCTCCGCGTGGTGCGCCCGGTTCGCCACATAGCCGATCCGACGACCCACCGGATCAAAGGCCGCACCGATGACCGTGACGTCCGGCAAATGGGAGCCGCCCGCCGCAGGATGATTCACCACCACCCGGTCGCCGGGAGCGAGTTCCAGCCTCGAGGCCACCTCGCGCACACAAACGCCCAGCGCACCCAGATGCACCGGCACGTGAGGGGCGCTGACCACCAGACGACCGTCTGCATCGAGCAAGGCACACGAGTAGTCGAGCCGCTCCTTGATGTTCGTCGAAAGCGCGGTGCGCTTCAACAAGGCTCCCATGTCACCGACGATCCCCTCGAAGCGGCTGCGAAAGAGGGCGTCCTCGATGCCCGAGGCCCCGCTTCGAGAAGTCCTTGGATCGTTCGTTGTTTTCTCCAACAAGAAGCTGCCCTTGTCGCCATGACGCAGCGACCAGCCCGCAGGCACCACGCAGGTGCTGAAGCGATCCTGATGCATCACCGGCCCTGCAAGAGAGGTCGTTGCGAAGCGTTCCGTTTCCGGCTCCGATCCATCCTCCTCCACGATCACCCGCAGCGACACCAGTTCGATCGCGCGACCCGTTGCAGGCGGAAATCCGTAGAGCTTCTGATAGGCTGCATGAAGGCCATCGCTCAGCCGAGCTTCGGATTCATTCGCTGAATCCAGCTCCACTTCGATCGAGGTTCCCTGCCCTTCGAGACAAAGCGAAGCCAACCAGCGTGAACGATGGGACGACATTCCGAATCGCTCCGTTGCGGCAGCTTGAAGCTCCACCCAGACCGACTCGATCGGATAACCTGAGAGGCGTTGAAGAACCTGGCGGGCCGCCGTTTCCTGGCGTCGGGCCCGGTCCAGGCCACGTGCGCTCAGCAGCCCTGCATCGCCGGGAACGATGACCTGCTTCATGCCAAGACGATCGGCAAGAGCGCAGGCGTGTTGAGGTCCGGCACCGCCGAAGGCCAGCAGCACATGGTCGCCGGGCAGGGCCCCTTCGCCGACCGTCACCGTGCGGATCGCCTCGGCCATGGTCTCGATCGCGATCCGCCGCAGGCCTTCTAACAGCTCCTGCTCCGAGTCCAAAGGGATGCCATCCGATGCCATCGCCGCCATCAACTCGCAGAGCCGCTGGCGGGACGGTTCGGGGTCGAGCGGGATGCCCGCGCGATCGGGGTGCATCAGGCCCAGAAGCAGGTTCACATCGGTCACGGTCAAGGGTCCGCCACGCCCGTAACAGGCGGGTCCCGGAGAGGCTCCGGCGCTTTCCGGACCGACT
>JAIXVN010000159.1 GCA_027483005.1 Verrucomicrobiaceae bacterium | reverse complement strand
GACCGGATCTGCTCAATGCCCTGGGCGCGGTGCTGCTGGGCGCGGCGGTGTGGGACGGGCGGCTGTTAGGGCAGGCCGGAGTGCAGCTTTCCTACGGGGTCGTGGCGGCGATCGGGCTCTGGGGAGGCTGGTTTTCCAGGAAGCTCGGGAAGTTCGCCGAGCCGGATTCCTATCTGCCGAAGGCGCTGCTGACGAACTGGCAGATGCGCTGGTTCGGGGCCAAGCGCTGGGTGACCGACTCCGTGGCCGTGTCCTGCGCGGCCGGGCTGGGCTCGACTCCTCTGACTGCCTGGCATTTCGGCCTGGTGACGCCGATCGCGGTGATCGCCTCGTTGTTCATGATCCCGGTGGTGTTTGTGTTGCTGGTCTGCGGGCTGGTGTCCGCCGCCGTGCATCCGATTTCGCCGAAGGTGGCCCGGGTGGTGAATCAGGCGAATGCCAAGGTGGCCTGGGCCTGCTCGGGATTGGCGGAAAAGCTTGCGGAGGTCCCGGGTGCCAGCCTGACGATCCCGAGGGGCGAGCGACCCTTTCTCCTGGTCTATGATCTCGATTATGGCGCCGGGGCGGCCTGTTTCGCGGCAAGCGATGGCACGGTGATGATGGATTGCGGCGACAAGTTTGCCTTTCGTCGGGTCATTCTGCCTTCGTTGAGATCGTTCGGGCTCAGTCCGGACTCGGTGGTGCTGAGTCATCCGGATGGAGGGCACATCGGAGGCGGCTCGACCCTGCTTGAGTCCGCCCCGATCCATCAGGTGCTGCTGCCGGTGGACCGATCCCGCAGCCCCGCGTTCCGAAGCTGGCGGGGAGATGGCTTGAAGGCGATTCTGGCCCAATCGGGGATGCGTTTGCCCTTTCCTGATGACGCGACCCTGGAGGTCCTGCATGCGCCGGATCCGCTCGCTTGGGATGCGATCGCAGACGAACGCGTGGCCATTTTCCGCCTGAACTGGCGCGGCTGGCGGATCCTGTTCGTGAACGACGCCGGGCTGCGGACCGAACGGAAACTGCTCGCCTCCGGGCAGAATCTGAAGGCCGACATCCTGATCGCCGGACACCATCGCACCGACCTTTCCCTCGGCGATGAATTCATCAAGGCGGTGGCGCCGAGGGCAATCGTGGCCTCGAATTCCCCTCATCCACCGGAAGAGCAGCTCGATTCCCGCAAGGTGGCCTGGTGGCGCCGCTCGGGCATCGAGGTGTTCGATCAGCGTGCGACCGGTGGCGTCACGATCACGCCGAAGGACGACGGATCTTTGTGGCTGAAGGGCTTCGTCGATGGGCGGGTGCTGCGGCTCACTCGGCCTTGAGCGGCTTCCTGCCCCGCAACCGGTGCATGGATTTCCCTTCGGCCTCCCACTGGATCTGGAAATCGGTCTTCGGATAAAAAAACGTGTCCTCGTTCCACGCCAGCCGCTCCAGCTTTCCGAAACGCGCGACCTGGTCCGAAGCCCACTCGAAATACTCCGGGTGATCGGTCATGAACAGGAACTCGCCGCCGGGCTCCAGCACCTTCCACAGCGCTTCGAGAAAGTCCTGCTGCACCAGACGCTTGCGATGGTGCTTCGCCTTCGGCCATGGGTCCGGGCAGAGCAGGTGCAGGCGCGAGACCGATTCCGGCGGAAACAGCCACTCGATCGTGTAGCGGCTCTCCAGGCGAAGGACCTTGGCATTCGTGAGGCCCGCCCGGGAAATCCGCTTGCCGACCTTCCGCACGCGGCCCAGCAGGCGCTCGACCCCGAGAAAATTCCGATCCGCATGCTCCGCCGCCATTCCCAGCAGAAACGAGCCGTCGCCGCAGCCGAGATCGATCTCCAGCGGCTTGTTTTCCAAAAAGATCTCCGACTTTTCCAACACCCGGAAATAGTCTGCCGGAATGAACTCGGCAGGCACCGGAGGGCGGGGGAGGAGTGGGAAGCTGGCCGTCATGACGGGGAAAACTTCACGCAATCAGCGCCCACCTGTCGATTCTCTCTCTCAAAATTCCTCCCAATTCCCAATCCCCAATCCGCAATCCCCAATTCTTCCCCTCTTGTTCCGCTTGACGCTGTTTCCCGCGCGTCCATAGCTTCGCGGACCGCCCGGCGCGATTCCCGCGACGGCCACAACCTCACGACTCTGCCACCATGGACCTTCAGGAAATTCGCCGCATCGTCGAGCTCATGAACGAGCATGGCCTCACCTACTTCGATCTCACCGGCGAGGATTTCCACCTGAAGCTCAAGAAGGGCCCGGATCTCGCCGCACTGAAGGGCCTGCTCGCCTCCATGCCTGCCCAGGCCGCCCCCGTCGCTGCCGCTCCAGCTGCTGCCGCCCCTGTGGCCTCCGCTCCCGCAGCCCCTGCCGCCGCCGAAGGTGCGGAGATCACCTCCCCGATGGTCGGCACCTTTTATCGAAAGGCCGCCCCGGATGCCCCCGCCTTCGTCGAGGTCGGCTCCACCGTTTCCGAAGGCCAGACGCTCTGCATCATCGAGGCCATGAAGGTGATGAACGAAATCAAGGCCGAGCGCTCCGGCACCATCTGCGCCGTGGTCGCCGAGGACGCCAACCCCGTCCAGTACGGCGACGTCCTCTTCCGCATCAAGTGATCCGTTTTCTTCCTGAAAACCTCTCTTCTCCTCGCAGCCCGTGATCTGTTTTCTCCCTGAAAACTGAACACTGAACACTTCCCACTCCGTCCCCATGTTCAAGCGCGTCCTGGTCGCCAATCGCGGCGAAATCGCCCTCCGCATCATCCGCGCCTGCCGTGAACTCGGGGTCGAATCCGTCGCCGTTTACTCGGAGGCCGATGTCGATTCGATGCACGTCCACCTCGCCGACGAGTCGGTCTGCATCGGACCCGCCTCCAGCAAGGAAAGCTACCTGAAGCCGGACCGCATCATCGCCGCCGCCGAGATCACCGGGGCCGATGCCATCCACCCCGGCTATGGTTTCCTCTCGGAAAACGCCCGCTTCGCCGAAATCTGCGCCTCTTCCGGCATCAAGTTCATCGGGCCCTCCTCGGAAGTCATTTCGATGATGGGCGACAAGGCCACCGCCCGCGCCACCGCCGTCGCCAACGGCGTCCCGATCACCCCCGGCACCGACATCATGCCGGACGCCGAGACCGCCCTGATCGAAGCGAAGAAGATCGGCCTGCCCGTCATGATCAAGGCCACCGCCGGCGGTGGAGGCCGCGGCATGCGTCCCTGTTTCAAGGAAGAGGAGTTCCTTTCCCTGTTCCAGGCCGCCTCCAACGAGGCACTCGCCGCCTTCGGAAATGGCGAGTGCTACCTTGAAAAACTCGTCCTCAACCCCCACCACATCGAGTTTCAGATCTTCGGCGACTCGCATGGCAACTTCATCCACCTTGGCGAGCGCGATTGCTCCATGCAGCGCCGCAACCAGAAGATCATCGAGGAATGCCCGTCGCCCCTCCTGACCCCGGAACTCCGCCAGCGCATGGGTGAGGCCTCCGTCAATCTGATCCGCTCGATTGGCTACGAGAACGCCGGCACGATCGAGTATCTCGTCGATGAAAAGGCTGAAAACTTCTACTTCATGGAGATGAACACCCGCATCCAGGTGGAGCATCCCGTAACCGAGGAAGTGATGGGCTGCGAGCTCATCAAGGAGCAGATCCGCGTCGCTGCCGGAGAACCGCTTTCCCACCACGTTCTGGAAGCCTTCCCCCGTGGACACTCCATCGAGTGCCGCATCAACGCCGCGGATCCCTACAACAATTTCTGCCCCAGCCCCGGCAGGATCGACATGTGGTATGCCCCCGGCGGAAAGGGCGTCCGCGTCGATACCCACGTGTATTCCGGCTACTCGGTCCCGCCCTACTATGACTCGATGATCGCCAAGCTCATCGTCACCGGAGCCACCCGTGAGATCGCCATCGCCCGGATGAAGCGCGCCCTCTCCGAATTCATGATCAAGGGCATCAAGACCACCATACCCTTCCAGATGGAGATCCTCGATCACCCGGACTTCGCCAGCGGAAACTACGACATCGGCTGGGTCGCCCGCTTCCTCGAAGAGCGGAAGATCTAGGCAGGGACCCGACCTCCGGGCGGTCCGGCGGGGGACGGCGAACATGGAAACCAAGCCCATCAGAACCTATCAATCCCACCGCGAATTCAGCCGAAGGCATGGGACCTCATTTGCGCTCGCGCGCTATGCAAGACAGGCCTGCGGCATTCCTGAACGCCGTGATAACGGCTTGGAGCATTCCGGGCGGTCCGGCGGGGGCGAGCCGCGTGAAGCCTACGAATCCGATTCCCGTTCGAGCCGGAACCATCGAACAATCCAAAGGATGAAAAAGAAAACCGACATCCACCATCGCTGGGTCGCATGGTCTGAGGAAGACCAGGTTTACATCGGTCGCTGCCGGGATCTGTTCCTCGGTGGCGTTCATGGCGATGACCCGATCAAGGTCGCAAGGCAACTCCAGTCAACGATCGACGAATGGGAGGAAGATCATCGAAGCTCCGGCCGGGCACTCCCTTCTGCGCGCGTAAAGCCCATGATGGAGGTGGCCTAATCCCTCAAACCGTGGCTGGAGCGTCCCTGGCCTTCGTAGCTTTTGCGAAGTGGGCCCGCTCCAGTCCGTCTCTGGAGCATCCTGCTCCCAGTCATCCTCCTCTCGAAGCCCCAAGACCTTGGACGATTCCTACCGCCTCTACTGCCTTCTCGATCTCGGCTACACCCGTCCCGAGGACGCGGAAACCGTCGCCGCCGCCCTGCTTGCCGGTGGCGCCGACATCCTCCAGCTCCGCGCCAAGGACAAGCCGCTGGACCTCATCACCGCCGTCGCCCGGCGCGTGATCCCACTCTGCCGGGCCGCAGGCGTGCCTTTCATCCTCAACGATTTCCCCGCCCTCGCCGCCGAACTGGGTGCCGACGGCGTCCACATCGGTCAGGACGACGGCTCCCTGGAAAACGCCCGAGCCCTCTTCAATTCCTCTTCCCAATCCGCAATCCGCAATCCGCAATCCCCAATTCTTTTCGGCCGCTCCACCCATTCCCTCGGCCAGGCCGAGGCAGCCCTTGCGGAAGGCTTCGATTACATCGGCTTCGGCCCGCTTTTCCCCACTCCCACCAAGGCCGGCCGTCCCGGCATTGGCCTGGCCGACATCGCGGAAATGGAGCGCCGCGTTGGGACGAGAATCCCCGCCTTCTGCATCGGCGGCATCAAGCGCTCCAACCTCCCAGAAGTCCTCGCCGCCGGAGCCCGACGCGTCGTGATCGTCAGTGATATTCTTGGGGCCGAGGATATTGAAAATGCGGCCCGCTCGGCGAGAAGCCGCATCATTGCGGATTGAAGAATCGGGCTTGGCATCGTCGAAGAAGAGGCTGATGAAGTGATTTTCTGGCTGGAGCTGATCATCCGCGCTCAAATCCTTCCCGAACCGCGTCTCAAGCCCCTTCCTTCAAGAAGCCAACGAGATTCTCTCCATCATCGTAGCCTCCATCCGAACCGTCAAAAGAAACCGCGAGCAAGAATCCCCGATCTGTTCTCTCCTCCAATCCGCAATCCCCAATTCTTCCATGTCTTCCCAATCCCCGATCCCCAATCCCCAATCCCCCATTCTAGTGGTTGGCACCATCGCCATCGACCACGTGAAAACCCCGCAGGCTGAAGCCGAGAACCTCCTCGGCGGCTCCGCATCCTACGCTGCTCTCGCCGCGTCCTACTCCGGCTGCCCGGTCCACCTCGTCGGCATCATTGGCCACGACTTCCCGCCCCAGCACCTGGAAATGCTCCAGCGCCACGGCGTCACCGTGGATGGCATCGAGCGCTCAGAAGGAGCCTCGTTCTCATGGTCCGGCGAATACCACGAGAACATGAACGACCGCACCACCCATCAGGTCTCGATCAATGTCCTGCAGGACTGGCAGGTGAACATCCCCGACGCCCTGCGCACCAGCCCCATCGTCGTCCTCGCCAACATGGCCCCGGAAAACCAGATGCAGGCCATCGAACAATGCGGGGCCTCCACTCTTCGCTCCTCACCCCCCCAATCCCCAATCCCCGATCCCCAATCCTCTTCCCCCTTCTTCATCGCCGACACGATGGACCTCTGGATCCACATCGCCAACGAGCGGCTCCACGATGTCCTCAGGCGCGTGGATCTCTTCGTCATCAATGAAAGCGAGGCCCGTGAGTTTGCCGGCACCTCCAACCTCATTCTCGCCGGCCAGCGCCTGCTTGAGAAAGGCCCCCGGAATGTCGTCATCAAGCTCGGAGAGTTTGGAGCCATGCTCTTCTCCTCGCCCTCGGAAGGCCCCTGGACCCTCAGCGAGGATACCTTCTTCCGCTGCGCCGCATTCCCCCTCAAGGAAGTCGCAGATCCCACCGGCGCGGGCGATTCCTTCCTCGGCGCCCTGGCCGGCCACCTTGCCGCCACCGGCAAGTCCAGCTTCGACTTTCCGGATCTGCGCGCAGCCATCGTGCAGGGAGCCGTCGTCGCCTCCTTCACCTGCGAGGCCTTCTCCACCCGCCGGATCGAGGGCCTCACGCCCGGCGAGATCGGTGAGCGCTTGGAAAATTTTAAACTACTAACCCATTGGTAATGAGTGATATCGAAATCCTATAAAGTCATCATGGATTCGACCTGCTCAAAAAAAATGAGCACAGCGCAAAATTTCCTTGCGCTTTTCCGCTCGGGGCTGTTTTCTACCCGTGAAACCTAGCGATTCGCGTGCAATCGTGCGTGACGAACACGTCACGGTGCACCAACTCAAAAACATCGACATCCCTCCGAAATAACCCCAAAACAACCCCGTCATGAAACCAATTTACTCCTACGCTCTGCTCGCTGCGCTCGCCGCAGTCAGCCCTGCCCTCGCCGTTGACGCCACCACCACGCCGGTGGGGTATGTCACTCTTGCTGTTCCAGCAAGCGGTGACACGACTATCGGTCAGCCTCTTCATCGCCCCCCGGTTTTTTCGGGCGTCTCCACCGGGATTTCGGGTGATACCGTAAATGTTGGTTCTGGCTCTTTCACAGCCAGCCAATTTGTTTACGCAAGTCCAGCTCAGCCAAACGTTCACTATATTCTCGTCAAGAACGGGCCATTGGTCGGGCGCTATTTCGAGATCGAGAGCAACACGACCGACAGCCTGACCGTCGTCGCGGGTGCAACCACCCTCCAGGACCAAGGTTTTACCTCGACGACTGAGTTCACAGTGATTCCTTACTGGACATTGAACACTCTGTTCCCAAGCGGCCAAGGCGTAGGAACGACGACCGCAGACATTTTCGACCCTGTTGCGTTTGTGCAGTTCAAAAACCTGAGCATTGGCCAGGACCGTGCCGCATCTTCTACCTATTTCTACTATAGCGGTACAGAAGAGGCAGGAACCGGCTGGTACAACAACGACGACCTTGGCGCGGGTCTTCAGAATGATCTGATCATTGATCCTTCCTTTGTTGCAACTGTTCGCAATCTCCAGTCAACCCCTACTGAAGTTGTTGTGAGTGGTGTGGTCCCCTCGGTCACGATCAAGACCCCAATTATCACCGGATCAGATATCAATGACAACTATGTGAGCACTCAACTCCCTGTTGATATCAGCTTGGCGGAATCCGGTCTATCGGCTGTGGTTACTCCTGCGACCGATATTTTCTCTCCAGTTGATGTGGTCTTCGTATACAACGATGAAGCCTCCGGTTATGATAAGGCCAGTTCTCGCACATTTTTCTACTATTCGGGCACGGAAGAGGCCGGCACTGGTTGGTATGACAATGACGACTTGGGGGCCGGTCTGCAAGATGCCTCAAAGGTTCTGAAAGCTGGGCGTGCTTATGTTGCTCGTCTTGCTGGCGGAAATCCTGGCACGGCCCAGGCAGCCACTACTATTCCTTATACTCTTTAATCTCCTGTCTAACCGTAAAATATAAAATAATGAAAGCAAAACTACTGACACTTGCTGCTCTCACTGTCGCTTCCGTAAGCTCACAGGCAGCACTTTCCATCTCCGGAACGGCCCTTTCGGGTATTGGTGCTGCGAACGCTCCTGCAGGTTCCTTGATTCTGTTCATCGTTGACACGGACGATAATGGATTCCTTTCGACCAATGCCGGCGGCGCTGGAACCCTTGGTAACAGCAACCTGACGGGAGACCTTACGGTCTCCGCCGACCCTGCTCTTGAATCCCAGACGCTGAGTTTGAATTCGACTTTTGGTGGTGACCTCATTATCGGACGGGCTACCGTCAGTTCGGCGGGTTCACTTGTTGGTGGTCTTGGGATTGCATCGACCACTCCAACCTCCTTCGACAACTTGGCTCTCACTCAAGGCAAAAACTGGGCACTAGTTTGGCTCCCAGGTCTTACCTCGTCATCTACGACCGCTGATGCTGGTCAGATTTATGGTATTACCTCGGGTTCCGACTGGACGTTCCCCGGCACGAATGCAAACAGCCTGACTTACAACACGAACGTTGCCGATGCTGCCAACCCTCTGAGAGTTTCTGTCGCTTCAGGAGTGGCCTCTAACGACCGCTTTACCACTTCCGCTGGTGCGACCTTCTCCATCGTCCCAGAGCCTTCCGCTGCCCTCCTCGGCATGCTTGGCGCACTTGGGCTTCTTCGCCGCCGCCGTTAATCGGTAACGGTTGAGAAATCAACACGCTTCAAGAGGCGGGCTGCAAAGCCCGCCTCTTTTTTGCGTAGGCAGGGACCCGACCTCCGGGCGGTCCGGTGGGGGACGGCGGATATGGGATCAAGGCGCTTCCAAATCAATCAACTCCACTTCGACGATCGGCTCGTTCCAAATTTCAATCTCTTGGGATTCCTGAACTGCCCCCCACCGGACCGCCCGGAGGCCGGGTCCCTGCCTTTGGGATCGACTAGTCGATACCTTTAGATAACTTCGCTCGATGCTCCCCGAATCCAGACCAGATCGGAAAGTTCGTGGCGACTCCCACATCCCACCATTCTGGGTCGAGAATGACGCCACATTTTTCCTCACGATCAATTGCCAACAACGCGGGATCCCACAACTAACCGTGGGCGATTTTCCAGCCAAATTATTCGAGTCCGTCTCGCACTATCATCGAATCAATCGCTGGATTCCAGAACTGGTCCTGTTAATGCCCGACCATCTTCACGCCTTGATCTCGTTTTCCTGGCAACCGGGACAAGGCATCAATCAAGTCGTTGGAGATTGGAAACGCTATCTGGCCCGTCAGTTCGGGATCGCTTGGCAAAGGGACTTTTTCGAGCACCGAATCCGATCGGAGGCCGACCATCAATCGACCTGGGTATATATCCGTGAGAATCCGGTACGTGCCGGATTGGTCGAGACATCCGATCAGTGGCCGCACGTGTGGTTGCCGGATCGGATCGGTTGGCAGTAAGGGACCGGACAGAGTAGGGATCCGGCCTCCTGGCTCGACAAAAAGGCAGGGACCCGACCTCCGGGCGGTCCGGTGGGGGGCAGTTCAGGGATCCCATGATCTTGAAATCTCGAACGAGCCGTGGATTGCGCCAAAGGATTGATCGGTTCGGAATGACCTGATTTCCATATCTACCATCCCCCGCCAGACCTTTAGGGAGAAAGGTCCCTGCCTACAAACTCACCCAGCTCCTGCACCCGCCATGTTTCGCCCCATAGGCAAACACCAGCGGCTCCTCCAGTGCGATGACCTTCACGTGGGCCACGTGGATGCTGCCTGAAGCCATGCCTTTTCCTTCCCAATCGAAGCGATCACGCACGGTCTTTTCCGTGTAAATGTGCTGCGGAAACAGGGCCTCCACCTCCGCCCAGTCGGTCAGCGTCACGGCGGAGGTCACCTCCACCCGATGCGTGATGGTCACCAGGTCCCCCACCTGCCATTCAGGAAGGACCTCGATCTCACCCTCGCGGACAAACTCGCCTTGCGCGTGAAAGCGGGTCGGAAACAGATAAAACGCTTCGTGAGCAAAGGAAAATCCCGCCCGACCTTCATGGATCCCACCCTTTCTCAGGATCACCGTCTGCCGACCCGAAGCCAATGCCTCGCACACGACCTGCCATTCCTTGAAGCCCACGTTGTTCATGGCACGAACTAGAATTCCTCCGTGGCAAGTGGCAAGTGGCAAGTGGCAAGTGGTCAGTGGTCAGTGGTCAGTGGTCAGTGGTCGGTGGTCGGTGGTCGGTGGTCGGCGGTCGGCGGTCGGCGATAAAGCAGAGCAGCCTCTGCCTTCCTCTTCGTTGCGGCTTTAGTGCTTAGAATTTAGTGCTTTCTCCCTCTTGGCACTTGATCCTTGGAACTTGGAACTTCTAGCTCCCCCCATGCCACCCGTGACCACCCGGTTTTTCCACAGTGGAAGTGCTGCCGAGCCGTTCCGCCTCCGTGATGGAGAAGAACTGCCGGGAGTCACCCTGGCGTACGAGACCTGGGGCGAGCTGAATG